>CAMDRY010000120.1 GCA_945906975.1 Bordetella parapertussis
CCGACGATATTGTCCTCGGGAACAAATCCCCATACACGACTGTCACTTGAATTATCGCGATTATCACCCATCATGAAATAGTGTCCGGGCGGGACTGTGCAGGTGACCCCGGCACTATTGTAAATGCAATTATCGCGAAACCGGAACGCTGTGGCGAAGGGCACCCCAGGCGGCGATTCTGGATCCACGAGCAGCGCATGCTCGCGACCCTCAATCGATTCGGAAAATTGCTTGGAATAATAAATCCGCTCCTTATGCAGATAATCTTCCATCGGTTTTACGGGTATATCCAAGCCATTCACTGTGAGCCGCTTGTTCACATAGGAGATTTTGTCTCCAGGCAGCCCGATCACCCGTTTGATGTAATCAAGCGAGGTGTCGTCCGGGAAGCGAAAAACCATCACATCACCGCGCTTGGGCAGGTTGATATCAGCTATTTTTTTATTAATGACCGGCAGTCGGATGCCATAGGTAAATTTGTTTACAAGAATAAAATCCCCCACCAGTAAGGTCGGGATCATGGAGCCAGAGGGGATTTTAAATGGTTCAAACAGGAAAGACCGCAGCACAAAAACGATCAAAATCACTGGGAAAAAACTTTTCGGATATTCGATCCACCAGGGCTCCCCGGCCTCCTTCGGGCGACTCTTTGAAAATATGAACCTATCAGCAAGCGTGACGAGCCCGGTGATCACAAGGAGGGAAAAAAGAATCAGGGCAAAATTCATTTGCTATCGACCTGCAGTATTGCCAAGAAAGCCTCTTGCGGAATTTCTACAGAACCGACCTGTTTCATGCGTTTTTTCCCCGCTTTTTGCTTTTCCAATAATTTCCTCTTACGCGAAATATCACCGCCATAGCATTTGGCCAGCACGTTTTTTCGCAGCGCTTTCACCGTTTCCCGGGAAATGATATGTGCTCCGATGGCCGCCTGCACCGCAACGTCAAACATCTGCCGCGGGATCAGTTCACGCATTTTAGACACCAATTCGCGCCCCCGATATTGCGAGTTGCCGCGATGCACCATCAGCGAAAGGGCATCCACGCGCTCTGAGTTGATCAGAATGTCCAGCTTGACCATATCCGCAGCGCGGTATTCCTTGAACTCATAATCGAGTGAAGCGTAGCCGCGGGTCGCGGATTTCAACTTGTCAAAAAAATCCATCACGACTTCATTCAAGGGCATTTCGTAGGTCAGCATCACCTGACGGCCAACATATTGGAGATTTTTCTGAACGCCGCGCTTTCCAATGCAAAGCGTGATGACCGACCCCAGATAATCCTGCGGAACAAAAATCGTTGCAGTAATGATGGGCTCGCGAATTTCCTGGATCCTGGAAGGCTCGGGCATTTTGGCGGGATTTTCGACCCGCATCTCGGTGCCATCCTGCAACAACACCTCGTACACCACGGTAGGCGCGGTGGTGATGAGGTCCATGTCGTATTCGCGCTCCAGGCGTTCCTGCACGATGTCCATGTGCAACAAGCCAAGGAACCCGCAGCGAAACCCGAAGCCGAGCGCTTGCGACACCTCCGGCTCATAGTGCAACGAGGCGTCATTTAGCTTGAGCTTTTCGAGTGCGTCTCTGAGGCCCTCATACTGGTTGGATTCAACCGGATACAGTCCGGCAAAAACCTGTGGTTTGATTTCCTTGAATCCAGGCAATGCCGCGGTCGCAGGCCGGTCGGCCAGCGTCACGGTGTCACCCACCCGCGCCACCTGCAGCTCTTTAATGCCTGAGATGATGAATCCAACCTCGCCTGCAGACAGGTGTTTGCGGGCCTGAGACTTGGGCGTGAATACACCAACCTGTTCGCAAAGAAAATTGCTATGGCTCGACATCAGTAAAATGCGGTCTTTGGGCTTGAGTACGCCGTCCACCACACGTACCAGCATCACGACACCCACGTAATTATCGAACCAGGAGTCGATGATCAGTGCTTTGAGGGAAGCATTGGGATCCCCCTTCGGCGGCGGAATGCGGGTGATGACCGACTCCAAAATATCCTGAATGCCAACGCCCGTCTTCGCACTACAGCGAATGGCGTCTTTGGCTTCGATCCCGATCACATCCTCGATTTCACGAATCGCTTGTTCCGGGTCCGCGTTGGGCAAATCAATTTTGTTCAGAACAGGAACGACATCGACACCCTGCTCAATAGCCGTGTAGCAGTTGGCGACGGTTGGTGCCTCCACGCCCTGGCTGGCATCGCCCACCAGCAAAGCGCCCTCGCACGCCGCGAGCGAGCGGCTGACTTCATAGGAGAAGTCGACGTGCCCAGGCGTGTCAATGAGATTCAGATTATAGATCTGGCCGCTGAGCGATTTGTATTGCAACGCAGCGGTCTGCGCCTTAATGGTGATTCCGCGTTCTCGCTCCAGATCCATGGAGTCCAGCACTTGAGCCTCCATTTCGCGCTCAGAAAGTCCGCAGCAAAATTGTATGAAGCGATCCGCGAGAGTCGACTTGCCGTGATCGATGTGGGCAATTATTGAAAAGTTGCGGATGTGCTGCATTGCGGGGGATTTTGTAAAAAAGGGTGCTTTGAGCACCCTTTTATGCGCATGGAACAGCCTGAATTTTAGCGGATTCTGCTCAAATAAGCACGTAATGCTTCGTGATCAAGCCTGTACCTGGCCAGCTCCAGTGATCCGTGCGAGAGAACAGGAACAAGTTCGTTGTAGCGCGCTTCAAGTTCCGGGTCCGTATCGACATCCAACACCTCAAGTTCAAACCTGAACTCGGCTGCAAGAACATCAAGCTGCGCGCGCATCTCGTGACATAGATGGCAGTACTGCCGGCTAAATAGAGTCAGCCTGGTCACTTTCCCTCGCCATTCGCCTTTATCGTAACGAAGAGATTATTTTCCCCACGACGGACCTGCAGGGTAAGAGTCGTATTCTTGTCGAGCTTCACCAACGCCTGATTAAATTGCTCGACAGTCTTCGCTTCAGTCGTCGCCCCCTTTGAGGTCAGCGACAAGATCACGTCACCCGGACGGATGTCTGGAGTTACACTTCCCTTGACGTCCTCCACCAACAGACCGGCGCTTATCTTCAGATCGCGCCTCTGTTCCGGAGTTGGATCCGACAAAACGATACCAAGCCGGTTGGCGACAAGCTCAACGGGTTTGCTTCCGCGACGAGGCTCACGGCTGACAAGCTTATCCTCCGGAATCTCACCGACGCTGACTACGATGTCCTTGTTCGCACCTTTGCGCCACACTTGGACAGGTGCTTTTGATCCAGGACGCGTGGAGCCGACGATCCGAGGTAAATCGCTTGATACACCGATGGGCTTGCCATCGAATTTCAAGATGATGTCCCCGGCCTCGATCCCCGCCTTGTCCGCCGGTCCGCCCTTCTCAACAGCGTTCACCAATGCGCCAGAAGCTGACTTCAGGCCAAACGACTCTGCCAGCTCTTTTGATACCTCTTGAATGACCACGCCGATCCGGCCGCGGCTGATTTTGCCGATTGTGCGCAACTGGTTCTGAATATCCATCGCCACATCAATCGGAATGGCGAACGACAGCCCCATAAATCCCCCGGTACGGCTGTATATCTGCGAATTGATCCCGACCACTTCACCACGCATATTGAAGAGAGGCCCGCCGGAATTTCCCGGGTTAATTGCCACATCAGTCTGGAGAAATGGAACAAAATTCTCCGAAGGCAGGGTGCGTCCTTTCGCACTTACAATACCTGCAGTAACCGAACTTTCGAAACCAAATGGCGAACCGATCGCCAGAACCCACTCCCCGACTTTGAGTTTCGCAGGGTCGCCAAGGCGTACTGCCGGTAAGCCTGTCGCCTCAATTTTGATAAGGGCGATATCAGTCCGTTTATCCGAACCGATGACCTTCGCCTTAAATTCGCGCTTGTCTGTTAGTTTTACCGTAATTTCGTCGGCGGCTTCCACAACATGCGCATTGGTCAGCAGGTATCCGTCGGCGCTGATGATGAAGCCCGAACCAAGTGACCGACTTTCAAACTGACGGGGGGCCGGCTGTCCGGGTTGCCCGGGCTGTCCCGGTTGTCCGCGTGGAATGAATCGGCGGAAAAACTCGTAAAACGGGTCATCCTCATCAAGTTGCGGAACCTGAGGGGCACCTCTTCTCTGGGTGACCTGGGTGGTCGTGCTTATATTGACAACCGCGGCCCCATGCTTTTCGACCAATTCGGTGAAGTCAGGTAGGCCTTGTGCGCTGGCGCCAAGTGAAAACAAAAAAAGTGCGACTACCAATATGCGGGACATGGCTACTCGATAATAGAACGACAAATGGAATGATAAGTGAGTCGCGAGGAATTTCAAGTTGCCAAAAGCAGCTTTTCAATTCGGTTTTCTGAATTCGACCGCGTTGGCGATTGCTTTAACGCTCTCGGCGGGTGCCTCCCCGACCACGGTTACGAGGTGATCGCCCATTTGCCGGACATAAACGTTCGTCGCACCTTGTCGTGACAAACCGGCTTGCACGTTGCCGGACTTCATGGGGTGCGGAGCGATAAACACAGACACCGCGGCGAGCCCGTCCGACAAAACCATATGTCCAACCCCGGCGGTGCCCCCGAGAGAGCGTTTCATTTCGGTGATTTTGCGAAATCCGGCAGGCTGGTTTTTCAGATTCCAGCCCAGTTGTGAAAGGTCCGCTTCAGACGCCCCCGAATCCTCCACCCGCCAGTCGCGCCCCTTGCCCGAAAAGCGCGACTTCAACATATCGCGATCGACATTACCTATTTTCAACTGCAGAAAAGTGAACTGCTCAACCAACTCGCGTGCCTCGTTAAACGTTTTTACCTTAAGTAACATGCCGCTGCTTCGGTCTGCGCAAAGCTCGTAGCCGTAGCGCATCTTGTCCTTCGGCTCCAGCGTGATACTTTGGCAATCATACCCTGCAATGCGGCTTGATTTGCCCATCTTCGGCGTGTAATGCTCAGTCAATTCCTTGAGTTGCTCCGGCAAAATATCCCGAAAGGACACTTTCTGCCCGGATTGACGGTCGATCTTTACCGTCATGCTGCCGGGAAGGTAGCAGGTGACTTGGTCGTTATTCCGAATGATCTCGGTCGGAGTGCCATCCTGTGTTTCCAAGCGCTCATGCGTGCCAGTGGAGTCAACCAGGCGCGCGATGCGCGATGTTTCCGATTGCAGCGCTTGTTGATAAACAAAGGTACCGCTGTAACTCATCTTTTTTGTGGCGGCGTAGATTTTTTGCAACCACATCAGCGCCTCCGGACTTGCGGCTTGGGCTGAGACCAATGACGTCTGCATTACCAACAGCGCAAATACGACGAATCTCATTGGCCTACCTTGCGCTCGGCCGATACGGTGCGAACATAGGGCGCTACACCTTGCATGTGACTGGCCGGGGAGAATCGCTGATGGGCGAGCAAATAATCCTCAACACCAACGGCGACCGGCACCTTTTCACCTTCGACTGTTTTTATTGCGGCAGAACCGTTTGCGGCAGGGCTTGCGACACCCGCAGAGGTCGAACCGTCCCCGCCCGAAAGAGGTAAGCCAACCCACGCCGCCACCGCCACCGCCGCTATGCCGGCTGCGGCAGACAGCGCCGCAGTCAGCTGCGAGACCCTGGCCGCGACAATTGCCCGGGGCGCCAATATTGTAGCCTCCTCCGCCAGACGCCGGGAAAAACCGGCGTCAATCGAAGTGCGGACCTCACCACGCAACGCAGCACCGATCAGGTGGTATTCACGCCAGCTTTGAACAAGATCATCATCTTGCTTCAGCCGCTGCAAACAGCGGCCAACCGCTTCGGGCTCAAGCTCGCCGTCCACCAGGGCAGAAATCTCACTCTTCATATTGCATCCTTTTGAACTACCAGCGTTTGTCCTTGGTCGTATCAAGCAGCGGGCGGAGCTTTTCGGAAATTGCTTCCCTCGCCCTGAATATCCTCGATCTGACCGTGCCGATCGGACAGTTCATGATGACGGCAATATCCTCGTAGCTCATACCCTCAACTTCCCGCAGGGTAATGGCGGTGCGCAGGTCTTCCGGCAACTGCGCCATGCTCTCGTTCACTGTGTCGCCTATCTGCCGTGTCATCATCAGACTTTCCGGCGTATTAATATCGCGCAACTGATCGGCGTCCTCGAAGTTTTCCGCCTCCTCAGTATCAAACTCCGTGCTGGTTGGCGCGCGTCGCCCCATAGCCACCAGATAATTTTTTGCCGTGTTGATGCCAATTCGGTACAGCCAGGTATAAAAAGCGCTATCTCCGCGAAAAGAAGGCAGTGCTCGATACGCCTTTATAAAAGCCTCCTGACATACATCCTCAACTTCGGCCGGATCACGGATAAACCGCGTCAGCAATCGGCCTAACTTTCTCTGGTACTTTGACACCAGCAACTCGAAAGCATGCTTGTCGCCTCGCTGTGCACGCTCGACAAGCTGCTGATCTAGCTCCCGGTCACTCATCTGGCCTTCCCTGAAATGCAGCTATTTTCTCTTTTTTCAGAGATTTACCGCAATTAGGCGCCAGTATAGCCCTGCCTATCGGGGCTGCCGTCTTCAACCCCATTCTAAAGACCAGTTCCGTGTGGAATAGTTCACTCGCCAGCATGGGTATGGGTCACCTAGCCCGCAACTCGTGCGGAACGCTCCCTCGCTGTCCCCAGCGCATCCAACTACGAAGTCGGCGCAGATCCTCTTTGCCGGCAGAATCGCCAAACAAAATCACTCGGCGGCGTGAGCCGCTCTCATTGCGCAGCGAAAGGATCATCAATAGCGGAGTCGCATATCCCTGCCCGACCGGCTTTGACACATGCCAGGTGCCAGATACATCGCGGTATTCCACGTTTTTTTCGGAGGTAATGCGCAGTGCCAGTACCGCTCCAGGCGTCTTCAAACGTATGATTTGCAGCTGCCCCCAAAGGGAGACGGCGAGCGCGCCCGCTATTACTGCAGCGGCAGCCAGCTCCAACCCGGTTAATGCGGCAAAGCAGGCAACCACATGGCCGAAAACCAAGAAAAAAATCAAGCTGCGGGACGGCCGCAGCTCAATGATCAAAGTTGGTATCAGATCTTGGTGAATACCAAGGTGCCGTTAGTGCCGCCAAACCCGAAGGAATTGGAGAGGGCGACGTCGATTTTCATGGGCCTGGCGACGTTAGGCACATAATCGAGATCGCAGCCTTCACTGGGTTCGCTTAGATTTATCGTAGGAGGGGAAACCTGATCGTGCATAGCCATTACCGAGAAAACCGCCTCAATCCCGCCTGCAGCCCCCAGAAGATGTCCGGTCATTGATTTGGTCGAGTTTACTGCCAGACGTTTGGCGTGTTCACCAAAGCAACGCTTTACGGCCGTTGTTTCTGCAAGATCACCAAGTGGTGTGGACGTACCGTGCGCGTTGAGATATTGGACGCGATCGAGGTTGGTTTTCGCGTTGCGCAGGGCGTTCGTCATGCAACGCGCCGCGCCCTCGCCGTCTTCACAGGGAGCGGTGATATGGTTTGCATCCGCGCTCATGCCATATCCGGCCAACTCACAGTAGATCTTTGCGCCACGCCTTTTTGCATGCTCGTATTCTTCAAGCACAAGTACGCCGGCCCCCTCCCCCAAAACAAAGCCATCGCGTCCCTTGTCCCATGGACGGCTGGCGCCGGCTGGATCATCATTGCGCGTTGACAATGCACGGGCTGCGCAAAAGCCGCCAATGCCCAAGGGGGATAATGCAGACTCTGCGCCCCCCGCGATCATCACATCGGCGTCACCGTACTCGATGAGGCGTCCCGCCTCGCCAATGCTGTGATTTGCCGTCGTGCAGGCGGTGACCACGGCGAGATTCGGCCCCTTGAGACCGTACATGATCGATAATTGCCCGGAGATCATGTTAATGATGCTGCCGGGGACGAAAAATGGAGAAATTTTCCGTGCGCCACCGGTCCGATAGCTCTCGTGTGTTTCCTCAATCAAAGGCAGACCGCCGATCCCCGAGCCGACACATACGCCGACTTGAGTTAGGTCCACAGTTGCCAGATCAAGTCCCGAATCTTTCAGCGCATCGACCGATGCTGCCAAACCAAAGTGAATAAATGTGTCGAAGCGGCGCACTTCCTTTGTCGAGATGTAATTCGCCGGATCGAAGTCTTTGACCTCCCCGGCAATTTGCGATGGAAATTGCGACGCGTCAAAACGGGTAATTCGGGTTATTCCCGACTTCCCGGCGAGGACATTCGCCCACGCCTCTTTCACAGTGTTTCCTACCGGGCTGATGATTCCCAGACCAGTTACAACAACTCTGCGGTGGGTCAAATTGACTCCCGGATAGTTTTGTTCAAGCTCTCGGCCTGATTACAGGCCGACAAGGTGTTCAACCTTTCCAACGCCAAAGGAGGCCCCGACAGCTCAAGCCTTCTTGTCGTTGGCATTGACGTAGTCGATAGC
>CAMDRY010000121.1 GCA_945906975.1 Bordetella parapertussis
TCGAGTTCGGAGCAGTGCGCGAACCAGGTACCCGGACGCAGCCAGCCCGCATGCTCGAGAAAATCCAGCGGCGCCATACCGGTCTCACGCAAGGACAGCGCGCGCTCGGACTGGCGCGGATGCAGGTGCGCATGCAGGCCGCAGCCCGACTCGGTCGCAAATTGTGCGAACTCGCGCATTAGGTCCGGTCGTGTATAGGTGACGTTGGAGGGGCCGAGCGCAAAGCGCAGCATCGAACCGGGATTGGGGTCGTGCCAGCGACGCACGTCGGCCAGACACTGCTCCAGCAAACCCTCGTCGCTGTCAATCAAACCGGCCAGCCGCCCTTTCATGATGGCATTCAACCTTGCCTCGACCTTGCCGCCGATGGCCGGCAGGCAGCCACGCACGAGGTGCAGCCGTATGCCCAGTGCCTGCGCCGCGCCTATCAGCGCGGTAATGCGCTCGGAGCCCTGCCCGCGCAGGTTAAATGCATGGTCGGCGCTGGTGGTGGTGCCCGAGAGCAGCAACTCAGCCGCGGCGTTGCGTGCCGCGGCCGAGATGTCTGCCGGGCTCATCTCCGCCCACAGTGGATAGAGGTTGACCAGCCAGTCTTCCGAAGCGGCGCGATGCGCGCGCGGAATCGCCCGCGTCAGGGACTGGAAAAAATGATGATGCACATTAATCAGACCCGGAATGAGCAGGCAGCCGGCAAGGTCGACCGTGTGCTGGGCGGACAGTTCGATCGGCGTGGCCTGCACCCGCTCTATGATGCCGTTGAGCACCGAGACATGAGCGTTTTCCAGAAACGGAGTGGCGTCGTCACATGTGCAGACCCAGCGGGCGTTACGCAGGATGATACGCATGGGTTTGAAATCCTTTTTGGCACCGGACAAGCAATTAGGGTGACATATAATAACGCCTCTTACAGCCCTCAAGAGCCAATCCGTGATGAATGCAAAGCCCGCCTGGGACGGCGCGATTGATGAACCGACGCGCGCGTTGCTCGGCCGCCGCAAGGTGCGGCCCTTTACCGGCACACGACCGGTCATCGTCGCAGTCGATCTTTACGACCTGGTCTACGACGGTGGTCCGCGTCCGGTGCGCGAGCTCATGGCGGATTTCCCCGCCTCCTGTGGCGAACATGCCTGGCGCGCACTGCCGCCAACAGTTGAGTTGTACGCCGCCGCGCGTGCCAACGCGGTGCCCATCGTGCACGTCACCTACGACACACGCCTGGAAACCGATCCGCGCGGCATCCACCCCACCAACCGGCGCCGCCGCCAGCCCGACCTGGCGCTCTACAAGATCAAGGACGAGCTCGCGCCAGCGACAGGAGAACTGGTGGTCTACAAAAAACGGGCGAGCGCATTTTTTGGAACACCGCTCGCCGCCTTTTTAAACGAACTTGGCGCCGACAGCATTTTTGTCATCGGCGAGAGCACCAGCGGCTGCGCGCGCTCCAGCGTCGTCGAAGCCTGGTCGCTCGGCTACCCGGTGGCGGTGATCTCCGACTGCGTGTTCGACCGCAGCGAGCTGGCGCACAAGGCGAGCCTGTTTGACATGCACCTGAAATACGCCGAGGTCATGGACCAGCCGGCCGCCATCAAGCACATACGCGCGCTGTCGGCGCAAAGGAACTAGACGATGCGGGACTTTGAAGACTACTGCTGGCGCGATGTCGTCACCGAGGCCGAGCTGCACATCTATTCGGCTTATGTGCGCGAACGCGGCGTCGGCAAGCACCCGGCGCTGCTGGTGGTGCACCCGGGCGCCGGTTTGGAAATCCCGGCCGCCTGGACCGGACCGGCGGCACAACTGCTGTCCGAGGCGCGCCGGCGCGGCCTGCTGGTGCTGCACTCCGTGCCTCCGGGCGCGACCCCGGTCGCGGCGCTGGCGCCGCTGCCGGACGAACCGGTCTGCGCCAGACCGTGCGAGAGCGCATTTTTTTCCACCGACCTGGAACGCATGCTCACCACCGGCCACGCACAATCGCTGATCGTCTGCGGCGCCCCGACCAGCGGCGCGCTGCGCGCCAGTGTGATCGAAAGCAAGTCTTATGGTTACAAGGTCGCCCTGGCCGAGGAGGCCGTCGGCGACGAATCGATCTTTCAGCACAAGATTGCGCTATTCGACCTTGCGCACAAATACGCCGATCTGATGTCGCTAGCCGAACTGCTCGAACAACTCGACGAACAGGCGGGCACCGCGTCCAAAAAAGTCCAAACGGAGACAAACAAAGCATGAAACCCACCCCCTACGGCCCCTTCCCCTTCAGCCCGATCAACCGCCGGCCCAAATACAGCCTGCCAGGCGGCGCACGCGTGGCGCTGTGGGTGGTCACCAACATCGAGTTCTTTGCCCTGGACAAGCCCATGCCGGGCGAATCAAACGAACGCCCCAAGGGCACCGATCCGACGCCAATGGTCAGGCACTGGGCGCAGCGCGATTACGGCAACCGTGTCGGCGTGTTCCGCCTGATGGACACGCTAAGCGCGCACGGTATTCGCAGCACAGTGGCACTCAACTCGGACGTGTGCGACCACCATCCACAAATCGTCGAAGATTGCGTCAAGCTCGGTTGGGAAATGATGGGGCATTGCCGCGCCAACACCGAACGGCTCACCGAGGTGCCCCTCAATGAAGAGCGCGGGGTGATCCGCCACTCGCTCGATCGCATCGGCCGCGCCACCGGCAAGCGCCCGGTCGGCTGGCTCGGCGCTGGCCTGCAGGAAACCTGGAACACGCTTGATCACCTGGCCGATGAGGGCTGCATCTACGTTGCTGACTGGGTCAACGACGACCAACCCTACATGATGGACGTGGGCGGCAAGCCCCTCGTCTCCATTCCATATTCGTATGAGCTCAACGACACCTCGGCCATTGTGCGTTCCAAGTACACGCCGGGGGAGTTCGAACGCATGATCCGCGACCAGTTTGATGTGCTCTACCGTGAGGGCGCGGAATCCGGAAGGGTGATGGCCATCTGCCTGCATCCTTACATTACCGGCCAGCCGCACCGCATCATGGCGCTCAAGCGCGCACTCGAATACATCGACCGGCATCCGGGCGTATGGAAAGCGACGGGCGAGGAAATCGCACGCCACTTTCTCGGCACGCAAGGAAAATAAGGGAACGAAGGCACGCGGGTACTGCAAGCGGGGCCAATCCGCCTCGCACCGCGTCCTGCCAGCCCGGTTGGCCGTGCTTCTACGCACGCCCAGCGCCGCAGAAAGGCGCCGTGCGTGCGCCGCTTACTCGGCCTTGATGTTCGCGGCCTTGGCCGCCTTGGCGTATTTGTCCAGATCGGAACGGATAAGCCGGGTCATCGCCGCACCATTGAGCACCAGCATGTCCATGCCGGCACTCTCGAGCTTCTTGCGCAACTCGGGCAAGGCCGCGACCTTGAGGATGTCCCCCTCAATTTTTGCCGCGATGGCCGGGGGGATGCCCTGCGGCGCCATGAAGCCGTAATAGCTCTCGAGCGAAAAATCCTTGAGCTCCGGAATGCCCGATTCACGAATGGTCGGAATATCGGGCGCCGCCGCTGAACGCTCCGCACTCAGGAGCGCAATCGGACGCAGCCTTCCCTGCTTGAAAAAAGGCACCGCCGGGGGCAGCGTGGCGACGACGATCTCGATGTGCCCTGCGACGGCGTCGGCAACCGCCGGCGCGCAGCCCTTGTGCGGAATGTGCAGCGCCGAAATACCCATCACCGACTTGTACATTTCCATGCCGAAATGGTGCGGACTGGCGACGTTGCAGCTGGCATAGGAAAACTTGTCCGGCGCGCTTTTGAGCAGCGCGGTGAATTCCTTTATATCCTTGACCGCAAGCTTGCTGGTGTTCACGGCAATCACCATCGCCCCTGAGGTGACCACAGCAAGGTTGGTGAAGTCGCGCGTGAAGGCGAAGGGCAGCTTGTCATACACCACGTCATTGATGATATGCGTGTTGGTCGCCAACAGCAGCGTGTAACCATCGGCCGGCGCGCGAAACACCATTTCCGCACCGATGGAGCCGCCGGCGCCGGGGCGGTTTTCGACCACGACCTGCTGCTTCCACAACTCGGAGAGCCGCTCGGCGAAAACCCGCGCCGTGGTGTCGGCGCCACCGCCTGGGGTGTAGGTGACGATCAGCTTGACCGGACGCGAGGGAAAGTCCTGGGCCGAGGCCGGCAATATCGGGCTGAGCAGGAGCAACAGTAAAGAAACAAGGGCGGGCGCGCGCATAGGTTACCTTTTACAAAATTGAATCGATTTGGATGAGTTTGATCAGCACTGCATAAGGCTCTACCTTAGCGCCTATCGTCGCCCGCGACAACGCCCGCACGCTCACGGTGCACCACGCACGCTGGCGTCTCGCGCTAGGTTGCGGGTATTTACGCCTATTGCTCATTGCGAAGATACCCGAGCGAACAGCTTGTTCCCCTACCAATCCGCGGAAATGCCCGTCTGGCAAGGCTTTCCAGCCATCTCATGTCCGGGCACTTTCAGCTCAAACGGTGGCCAATGAGCGATTTCTCCGTGTCGCCACGTTTCGCAAGCCTTCAGCGCGGCTCCATCGCCATAGGAGACTGCCCCCGGTCGCGCCTTGTGCGGCGGTAGGCTGCGGCCACGATGGCCAGCGCAACAAGGATCAGGGCCGTCGCGACTGCGAAGGTGATGCGCATGCCACGGGCTACGGCCTCCGGACGCGCCGTAGTGATGTCGGTCGTCGCCGCCGCGAATGCAAATCCGGCGCCCATCACCGATGCACCGGTGATCAGCCCCAGATTGCGTGACAGGTTGAGCATGCCGGACATGACGCCCCGCTGTTCGGGGCTGATATCTGCCATGACCGCGGTGTTATTAGCCGTCTGGAACAACGCATAGCCGGCGGTGACAAAGACAATGGGGCCCAGGTAGCCGGGGATGCCATGCCTCGCCGGCAGCATGAAAAGCAGCAAGCAGCCGGCCGCCATGCCGATCAGCCCGACGGCGCTCATGCGCTGTGCACCAAAGCGGTCAGCAATGCGCCCGGCAGGCACTGCGGTCAGCGCAACAACAAGGGGCCCGACGGACAAGACCAATCCGACAAGCACCGCGTCGAGCGCGAGTGCGCGTGAGAGATAGAACGGACCGACCACCATGCTTACCATGATCACCGTCGAGACCAGCGCACTCGTGGCGAGGCTCGCGGCAAGCACAGTATCGCGGAACAGCGCCAAGCGAATCAACGGTGAGGCCACTCTCGACTCGACAAAAATGAAGAGGCCGAGGCCCAAGACGGCGGTCAGTAGCAGGGCCATGTTGAGCGCACCGAAACTGCCGCGACCGTCGCTCTCGTAAAGGGTCACGGCGAGCGCATAAGCGGCCAGCGTCAGGGCAAGCACCAGCGTGCCGACATGGTCAAAGCCGGCCCGGCCGGTCATCGGTCCACGACGATCAGACGGCAAGTGGCGATACGCAAGAATAAAGGTCAGGATGCCCAGCGGCAGGTTGAGCAGAAAGATTGCCCGCCAATTGATTGCGCTGATCAGAAGGCCGCCAAGCGAGGGACCTAGCGCGGTACCAATGGCGGACATCGTGCCGAGCAAGCCCATGGCGCTGCCAGTCTTTCCCTTCGGCACCGTCTCGCCGACAAAGGCCATGGTGAGCGCCATCATGATCGCCGCACCGACACCCTGCGCCGCCCGGGCGGCAATCAGCAGCCACAGCGTGGGCGCAACACCGCACAGCACCGAGGCCGTGGTGAACAGAAAAATTCCCGCCAGCAACAGCCGCCGCCGGCCGGTTAAATCGCCGAGTCGTCCGACACTGACGATCAGCGTGGTGATGGCGAGCAGATACGCGAGCACGATCCACTGCACTTGCTGGAAGGAGGCGTTGAACGCCTGCGCCAGCGTCGGCAAGCCGACATTGGCTATGCTGGTGCCAAGCGAGGACAGCAACATCGATAGCGACAAGGCGGCGAGCACCCAACGGACCGAGCGGGTCCGTCCCCCGGCACCCGCTGCGGCATCCTCTTGTGCCGCATTGTTTTTTTTCACTATGAACTCCGGTTTGTCGCCACTCCCAACCACACAAAAGCGCCTGTCCGCAGCGGCGTTCTTTACACGACATGATGGCTGTCGCGACCCGATCTCAAGCTGCTCATCACCCTGAACGCACTACCCGCATAGGGCAGCATCGCTGGCGCCGCACTAGGGCTAGGGCTAGGGCTAGGGCTGCGGCTTAGCCCGTCGGCGATGAGCCCGGCGCCGGTTATGTTTAGCCACCCCCGATTTTGAACTGCCCCGCCCTCAAATGACAGAAAAAATGACGGGTACGCGGAAGGCGCACCGTCACACGCCATACAGCACGAATGCGGCCTAGTGCGTCAGGGTGCGTCGGAGTGCGCCGGATGGCTGCATGCGGGTGCCGCATGAACGCTTGCCTGGTCTGACGCAACACCTGCACCTGCCGCGTGCCGGTTTTGCGCCTGGGGAACAAGCGCCGCCGCTTCAGCGAAAGGCCTCGTTCGCACATAGACTGCCAAGGCGACTGACGAAGGTATGGACCATCTTGCAAGCGTGCTCCAAACAGAACGACGCGGCGACATTTGCAGCTCAAGCGCGGCGGCGTAAGCGGGCCGCTGTCTGTGTCATTGCGAGCGCAGCGAAGCAATCTTGTGGCGATTGTAAGGTCACAATTCGACAAGATTGCTTCGTCGCTTAGCTCCTCGCAATGACAGCTGTTGCTTTTTATTCTTAAGCGTCGTCGCGCACCACCACGTTGCGCTTGAGCACGATGGGCGCGCCGCCCAGGCTTTTTTTGACCATCCACTGCGCCAGCGAGGCATCGAGGTAATCGGCATGCCCGGGGAACCAGCGCTGTAATTCGGCGGCAAGGCGGCGGCCTTCGGGAACATCGCCCTCGGCAACAAGCTTGATCACTGCGTACACCGATTTCATCACCGCGGCATGCTCATCGATATGGCAGTCCTTGGCCGGAAAATCGGTCTTTTCCATCCACACCCGCTCCTGCTCGAAATGCGTCTCGGCGTGGGCGGCAAAAGCATCAAGGCAGGCGGCGAACCCGGCGTCCTCGGCCTTGAGCATGGCATCGACAATCTCGACAAATTCGCGATGCGTGTCATCCATGGGCTGGTAACCGAGCAGATAAGCGTCGGTCCATTCAAATTTTGTGTCAGTGGGCATGAGACGATCAGAGATAAAGTAATTGCAGGACAAGCGGCAGGCGAGAGCATAGCACCGGCCGATTGCCCCCGCCGCTGGGCGGAAAAACCGGCATCCGCGAAGGCCTAGTCCGCGATCGCATATCGGCTAGAAACCCTTTACCAGAGCGGCTTTCCAGCCACAACCGCCACTTAAATGCGTTAAGGCCGCAGCAACAGGGGCAGCGCCACCACGGCGATACCGGCCGCGAGCATGGTCAGGGTGTGCAACCAGAAAAACACCGGTGCCTCGCGCCTGCGCACCGGCACGCGCCGGTAGATCACCGTTTCCCCCCAGGCCGCGGCAACAAGGGCGCACAACACCAGCATCACCCCCATACCGGTGACAATGTCGCGCATTTGCAGCGGCAACCAGGCCACCGCCAGCAAGGCTAGCGCACCGGCAAACGCCAGGCCCATGCGCAGCCAGAAAGCAAAGCGCGTCGTCGCGCGGCGCACCGTGTAATGCTTGCCGCCGTACTCGCCCGACACTAGACCGGTCAGTACAAAGTAAATGACAATCAGCGCGCCAAGGGTCAACAACCAGGGATAAAACATGAATGCCCGCTTTATGTGCTTATGTGTTTAGGTGCTTATGTGTTCGTGGCACGAAGCGCGCATTGTGACCTATTCGGCGGCGACGGGCGATTGCGGCCAACAAGCCCGCCGCCCCTCCGCGGGGGAATTACATTCCGATTATGAAGACACCGATAAGGGATGACAGACCGCGCGATTAAGGGCATCAAGCAGGCCAGCGCAGCAGCATGGTTTGCCTACATTCACTCGGATACCCGACTACTACTGCACCTCGCACACCATCCCGCCCGAAGATCCCGAGGATTCTGGCGCGCCGGGTACGCGCAGGTTTAGGCCTGAAGATGCGAACGGATTACTCAGCGGCGTGTTGAAAAGCGAGGGTAGGGACGGCAGCGACGAGGACCCACCGCCAATCACGCTCTGAGCGCCAGTCGGCGCCGATACGGAGCCCGGGACGGAAGTGCCCGGCGCGCTTTGTCCAGCCGGCGCGCGACCACTCGCATCGCCACTATTGCCAGGGCTGGGACTGGTTCCGGTGCTGGTGCCTGACCCTGAACCAGTCGTCGTGCCAGAGCCGGTAGCTGACCCGCCATCCGATCCAGTACCCGTCCCGCTCCCCGTTCCCGGCCCTGTGCCCGAAGCCGGGCTATCTGTTGCGCCTGTCGCGCCTGTCG
>CAMDRY010000122.1 GCA_945906975.1 Bordetella parapertussis
CGTCGGCAAGGCATTTTTTATCTGGTTTAATTTTAATGAGCTAAGGCGCTTCGGCACCTTCCAATGAGCGAGGGAATTATGATCAAGAATCAACGCGGTGTGAGCCTTATGGGCTTGATGATGATCTGTGTCGTGCTCGTGCTTGCCGCTGTGCTGGGCATGAAGCTCTGGCCATCCTTTATGGAGTACTCGGCGGCGAAAAAGGCTGTAATCGCAATTGGCAGTGAGATGCGCGGGGGAACGGTTGCGGACGTCCGCAAGGCTTTTGACAAGCGCGCTCAAGTCGACAGTATCGAGGCGATCAAAGGTGCCGACCTCGACGTAAGCAAGGACGGAGCTGACATTGTGGTTTCATTTGCATACCCCAAGAAAATTCCCTTGTTTCGCAACGTAAGCTTACTCATTGATTTTGCCGCGAGCAGCGCCCCTGGCGGAGCCCAATAAGGACGGATGGATAACGCCGCGCTCGAACGAGGCATCGGCTATCGCTTCCAGCGACCAGAGTTGCTGCAGCAGGCGCTGACCCATCGTAGTCACAGCGCCCCGCATAACGAGCGGTTGGAGTTTTTGGGCGATGGCGTTCTCAACTGTGTGATAGCAGACGAGCTATACCGCAATTTCAGCACTTTAAAAGAGGGCGATCTCTCCCGCCTCCGCGCCCACCTTGTGCGGCAGGAGTCGCTTCATTTGCTTGCCCAGAATCTGCATCTGGGCGATTTTCTCCAACTGGGCGAAGGTGAAATCAAGAGTGGCGGGTTTAACCGGCCCTCAATCCTTGCTGACACTTTTGAGGCGCTTGTCGGAGCGGCATTTCTGGATGGCGGCTTCGAAGGCGCTCAGCAACTCATCCGTCATTTGTTAAAGGCGCAGATTGAAACACTCGACCCAAAGCTGCATGGCAAGGATGCGAAGACACAACTTCAGGAGCTCTTGCAAGGCAGGCACATGAACCTGCCAAGCTATTCTGTGGTTGCGACACAAGGCGCCGCACACAGCCAGTTGTTCGAGGTCGAGTGCGCGATCGACGCGTTACAAATAAGAACAACCGGAAGCGGTACCAGCCGCCGTTTGGCCGAGCAAGAGGCGGCGATGCTGGCTTTGCAGAAAATCCAGCCATGAGTGCGTTTCGTTGCGGGACCGTGGCCATCGTAGGGCGTCCCAATGTCGGCAAATCGACGCTGCTGAACAAGCTTGTCGGGCAGAAGCTCAGTATTACGTCACGCAAGCCCCAAACGACGCGATACCGTCTGAACGGCATACTCACCAAGTTGGATACGCAGTATATTTTTGTTGATACGCCCGGGTTCCAGATGCGGCACAAAAGCGCCCTAAACCGCGCGATGAACCGGACAGTGACTGACTCTCTTCGGGATCTGGATGTGGCGCTGTTGGTACTGGAGGCCGGTCAGCTCGAAAAAGAAGACCGGGATGCTCTGGCAATCATTTCAGCAGAGACGCCGCTGGTGATCGCCATTAACAAAATCGATAAACTCGCAGGCAACGGGCTATTACTGGACTTCCTGAAAACGGTGGCGGCCTTATGTCCGAGAGCCGAACTTGTCCCGGTTAGCGGACGGCTTGGCAAAAATCTCCCGGAACTGCTGAAGACTATTCGTACACACCTCCCTGAACAGTCCGCCATTTACGCTGCCGATGATCTTACCGACCGCAATGAACGCTTTCTGGCTGCCGAACTTCTGCGTGAAAAATTATTCAGACTTACCGGCGATGAACTGCCCTATGGCAGCAGCGTTACGATCGAGAAGTTTGAGGAAGAGGGGCAGATGAGGCGTATCCATGCCGCGATCATCGTCGACAAAGATTCGCACAAGGCCATGGTAATCGGCCAAAAGGGCCTAAAGCTCAAGGAGATTGCGACGGCAGCCCGCATTGACATGGAAAAGCTCTTCGGCGGCAAAGTGTTCCTGCAGGTTTGGGTAAAAGTGAAAAGCGGCTGGACCGACGACGAGCGTTCCTTGCGCACGCTGGGCTTCGGGGATCTCTGATCGCCGCATGGCTTTGCACAAACAGCGCCAAGTCCAGCAGTCGGCCTTTGTGCTGCATAGTTATCCATATCGTGAGACCAGCCTTTTGGTCGAGGTATTCACCAGAGCGCATGGCAGGCTTGTCGTCGTGGCGCGCGGAGCACGCCGCCCAAGGTCGGTGATGCGTGGGAGCCTGCTCGCTTTCCAGCCATTATTGCTGGCATGGTCAGGAAAAGGGGAGGTGCGGAGCTTACACAGCGCAGAATGGCAGGGAGGACAACCGATGCTATCGGGTGATGCTTTGCTCTGTGGTTTTTACCTCAATGAGTTGTTGCTCAAGCTTTTGCCACGAGAAGATCCGCATGAGCAGCTGTTCGATAATTACGAGGGCGCGCTCAGACGTCTTGCGGCTGAGGCCGACTCGGCCCCGGTTTTACGCGGCTTCGAAAAGCAGATGCTAAAGGAACTCGGCTATGCCCTGGACTTGGAACGTGAAAGCGCCAACGGCGCCAATGTCGAACCGGATCGCTTGTACACGTATGAGCCTGATCGTGGGGTCCTTGAGCTAAAAGGACCTTCGTCCTCCGGACCGATCCTGCCAGGAGGCGTCTTGCTGGCGATTGCGCGTGACGATTACCGGGATGGTTCCGTGCAGCAGCATAGCAAGGTGCTGATGCGCATCCTGATCAATCATCGACTTGGCAGGCAATCCCTCAACAGCCGTCAAATATTCCGCGATTTGCAGGATCTTTGACCTAGAGAGATATTGACGACCATGACATTACTTAGTGTAAATCTCAACAAGATCGCACTTGTCCGCAATACGCGCACGCTGGGAATCCCCAGTGTCGTCAAGTTCGCGCGGATCGCCCTTGCGGCCGGGGCCCAGGGCATTACGATCCATCCACGACCAGACGGACGGCACATTCGTCCCCACGATGTGTCTGATTTGGCTGATGCCCTGATCGATTGGCCCAATACGGATTTCAATATTGAGGGGAATCCGTTTCACGGTTTGCTGGAGTTCGTTCGTAAATTCCGTCCGCAACAATGCACGCTTGTTCCCGATGAGTCGGGGGCTGCGACATCTGACCACGGATGGAATCTATCCGAGGACGGGGCGCGGTTGCGTCCGATTATTGCTGAATTACGCGCGCTTGATGTCCGGGTGAGTCTGTTCATGAATCCTGACCCCCTCGCCATGCCCATGGCGCAGGCTTTGGGCGCGGATCGCGTGGAACTCTATACCGAGCCTTACGCCAGCAGTTTCGGAACCAAGCAAGCGCGAAACGTCCTTGATCAGTACGTGCAAAGCGCTATCGCAGCAAGCCGCGCAGGCCTTGGCATTAATGCCGGACACGACCTTAATCTCGCAAACCTTCCAACATTCCTGCGCGCCGTTCCTAATGTTCTCGAAGTCTCAATCGGTCATGCACTGGTGGCGGATGCATTCGAATTTGGAATGGAGGAAACCGTCCGAATGTACCTTGCGGCGATACGCGAGGGCCGGGCGTGATCCTCGGAGTCGGCACGGATCTGGTGGAAATACACCGAATTGAAAAAGCCCTTGCACGCTACGGTGAGCGGTTTGCCCGGCGCGTCCTGGTAGAGCAGGAACTCGAACATTTTCGCCGAGAAAAGAAACCCGCCGCCTGGCTGGCCAAACGTTTCGCCGCCAAAGAGGCCTTTTCGAAAGCAATGGGAACCGGCATTCACTTTCCCGTGAACTGGCACAACGTCAGCGTTGCCAACGCTCGCTCGGGGAAGCCGCAGCTGTGTTTTTCAGAGCCGCTCGCCGCGCTGATGGCCCAGCGTGGAATCCTTCATGCTCATGTCAGTCTCACAGACGAAATCAGCCTTGCGTTTGCCTTTGTTGTTATTGAGGGGGACTCCGTCAGATGATACCCATTGCCTTGAAATGCCCATTTGGCGCTGGTTTCCAGCATATTGAGCCGGAATCGTGTCACACCAATTTCACCGGTATGCCCGGGACTGCCACCCTCAATTTTGAATTTTTTCAAAGAACTCCATGATGAAATATCTTCCGCTCGGACCGGTGATGCTCGATGTTGCCGGTCCCCGGCTTAGCGATGCGGAGCGCATAACCCTGGCGCATCCACTTGTTGGCGCAGTCATCCTTTTCTCACGTAACTTCGAATCAGCGACCCAAATCGCAAAACTGTGCGCAGAGATACGGGAAATTCGTGAGCCATCCCTGCTTATTACCGTTGACCATGAGGGCGGGAGGGTGCAACGTTTTCGCAAAGGTTTCACCCGTCTTCCGCCCATGCGGACTCTTGGTCAGATTTGGCAGAAAGACCCGGATCTTGCGCTGGACCTGGCGAAGGACATCGGAATCATCTTGGCCGCTGAACTACTTGTACTCGGTGTCGACCTCAGCTTCACGCCTGTTCTGGATGTGGACTTCGGCGAAAGCGGTGTAATCGGAGATCGGGCTTTCTCACGAGATCCGCTGGCAATCACCGCGATTGCCGACGCGCTTATGAACGGACTTGCGTTGGCTGGAATGGGCAATGTCGGCAAGCATTTTCCCGGACACGGGTTTGTCCGGGCCGATTCGCATGTCGCCATTCCCGTGGATGAAAGAGAATTTAAAGAGATTGAAGCAATTGACCTTGTGCCCTATGGGCGTTTGCAAAATCTCAAGGGGGTAATGCCGGCGCACGTCATTTATCCGGCTTTTGACGACCAGCCGGCGGGTTTTTCCCGTAAATGGTTGCAGGATGTGCTGCGCGGTCAGTTTGGTTTTGACGGCCTTATTTTCAGCGACGACTTGTCCATGGAAGGCGCTAGGGTCGCAGGCGGGATTGTGAACAGGGCGAGGGCCGCCTTAGACGCCGGATGCGATATGGTTTTGGTATGCAACGATCCTGAAGCGGCCAACGAGTTGCTCGTGGGGCTTGGCCACGCGAGCTTGAAGCAGGACAGGGCCGAGAAACTGCGGGGCAGGCCTTGCATCGCCCTTGCTGAAAACGTCCTCTACAAGACGGCTATCTTGAATTACGCGCTTTATTTCGACGAAGAGGGCGCTCCCAGAAAGCATGTCGCCTAGCACGCCGCGCAAGGGTTAACTTCGACGGAAATATGCACGATTTCTTCATGCTCTTGTAATCTCGCGCGGTACTCATCCGGCAGTAACGGTTTATCGGCAACCAAGCATATGATGCAGGCATAGTGATTGCGTCCGACCCTCCAGACGTGGAGATCAGTGAGTTTTGCGTCACCATCGCTTTCGATAGCCAGGCGGATTTCCGCGACAACCGGGTGATCCATTTCCCGGTCAAGCAGCACTGCTGATGATTCGGCGATAAGGCGGTAGGCCCAGACTAGGATAACGCCGGCTCCGACCACACCCATAAACGGATCCAGCCATGACCATCCCGCGAACTTGCCGGCGATGAGCGCGATAATGGCGAGCACAGAAGTAAAGGCATCTGCCACGACATGGACATATGCCGATTTTAAATTTAGGTCATCATGAGCCTTCGCATGGCCGTGCCCGTGATGGTGATGGTGATTATGGACATCATTATGATGCGATGGCCCTGCAAGAAGCCATGCGGAGATCAAATTAACCACCAAGCCCGCGACGGCGACCCCGAGAGCCTCATCGAAGCTGATCTTGACCGGATGCATCAAGCGTGCAGCCGACTCGACGATCATGGCAAGGGCAACAACGCCAAGCAAAAGCGCGCTGGTAAAACTGCTTAAAATCTCAATTTTCCAGGTTCCAAAGGTGAAGCGCTCGTCGTTGGCAAGTCGCCTCGATAGCAGGTAGGCGAGCCCGGTCAGCCCTATGGCCAAGGCATGTGTACTCATGTGCCAACCATCAGCGAGCAAGGCCATAGAGTTGAACAGCAATCCGGCGATGATTTCGCCCACCATCATCACGGCCGTTAAAATGGCCACCCGCCATGTGTTGCGCATGGCGGCCGTGTTTCCACGATCAAAAATATGTTTGTGTTGCCAACGACTCAGATCGTGTGTTTGCATGGGAGTAATGAAGCAGCAAGGCCGGGGGTCATTGTAGCGCCACGAGTCACGGCAGCGTGCTAGCATCGACGCTGTTTCGCCATGGCCCAATCCTTCGACCTACACTGTCGCGCCTGTCCCAGGCTGGCGGCATTTCTAGATGATGTTCGCACCAGCGAACCGGGCTATTACGCCCTGCCGGTGCCCTCTTTTGGAGATCCGGTTGCGGGTTTGTTGATTGTCGGCCTTGCTCCAGGGATGCACGGCGCGAACCGTACCGGCCGCCCCTTCACTGGAGACTACGCCGGGATCCTGCTCTACCAGACACTGCACAAGTTCGGTTACGCCAATCACGCGGGATCTGCCGATCCCAGGGATGGTCTGGTGCTGACGGGTTGCCGCATAACCAATGCGGTTAAATGCCTTCCACCGAAGAACAAGCCTGAGTTGAGTGAAATCAGGCAGTGCAACCATTTTCTTGCAGCAGAATTGGCGAGCAAACCGCCTCGATCAATTCTCGCCTTGGGAACTATCGCCCATCAGGCCGTACTGGAGGCCCTAGGCTTGCGCGCAAAGGATTATTCGTTCCGTCATGGCGCACAGCACAACATCTCAGCTGCGTCACAGGCTCTCAGGGGAGTGATCCTGCACGATAGTTACCATTGCAGTCGATATAATACAAATACGAAACGCCTGACCGAGGTGATGTTTCACCAGGTTTTCTCGGATATAGCCAAACATCTCGGTCGAAGTTGAGGAAATCGCAGTGGGTGATCAGGACACAAAGGGCAGGGCGGCGCCAGGGTTCGACAGTGCAACGTTGATCGGTGGACTACCGAATCTTCCCGGCGTTTACCGTATGCTCGGGGTTGGTGGAGATGTGCTTTATGTGGGGAAGGCGCGCGACCTCAAAAAGCGTGTCTCCTCGTATTTTCAGAAAACAACGCACAGCCCCCGTATTCAAATAATGCTCTCGCAGGTGGCTTCCATGGAAACCACCGTGACGCGCTCCGAGGCGGAGGCGCTGATTCTCGAAAACAACCTGATCAAGTCGCTGTCTCCCCGATACAATATTTTGTTTCGCGATGACAAGTCCTATCCGTATTTGATGATTTCAGGCGGCGAGTTCCCACGACTGGGCTTTCATCGGGGGCCGCTGGACAAGGCAAACCGGTATTTCGGCCCATTCCCGGACAGCAATGCCGTGCGCGACAGCATTCAGTTGCTACAGAAAATTTTCCGTTTGCGCACCTGCGAAGATCCGGTATTTTCCAACCGGTCCCGCCCCTGCCTTCTTCACCAAATTCGGCGCTGCTCGGCACCTTGCGTCGCTTTGATCGATGCAGAGGCCTATGCCGCAGATGCCGATCGTGCAACCAAGCTTATGGATGGTCGCACAGATGATGTCATGAAAGACCTCGCCGAACGGATGACGGAGGCGGCAGAAGGTCTGCATTACGAAAAAGCTGCTGTATTTCGTGACCAAATACAGTCCCTTGCAACCGTGAAGGCGCGACAGTACATTGATAGTGGTCGGGCGCTGGATGCCGACGTCATCGCCTGCGCAGTCCAGCCCGGAGCCACCTGCGTCAATTTGGTTATGTTGAGGGGAGGGCGGCAAGTCGGGGACAAGAATTTTTTCCCGCAAAACGCTCAGGATCAAACCCCAGCCGACGTAGTGCTGGCTTTTCTGAACCACCACTATTTGCTGCAGCCGATTCCTGCGCTGGTCATTATTGGCGAAGAGGGGCTTGACGCGGGTGAAATTGCCACCATGCTCTCGGAGCATGCCGCGCGGCGTGTACAGGTTGTTTTGAGGCCCCAGGGGGAAAGGCGGGTATGGACTGAGATGGCACAGCAAAACGCCGAACTCGCTCTTGGGCACAAACTGCGCGAGCAAAGCAATCAGGAAAAGCGCTTACTGGCTTTGCGTGATGCGCTATTTCTGCCGGAGTCGGTCAAGCGTATCGAGTGTTTTGACATCAGCCACACCCAGGGTGAGGCGACCGTCGCGTCATGCGTTGTATATGACCGGATGGATTTGAGGCGTAATGAGTACCGTAGGTATAACATTGAGGGAATCACCCCCGGCGATGATTATGCTGCGATGCGGTCTGTTCTGATGCGCCGATATGAAAAAATATCCAGAGAGGCGGGCGTAATGCCGGATTTGATACTTCTTGACGGTGGCAAAGGACAATTAAGCAGCGGCATGGCGATTATGGCCGAGTTGGGGCTGTCGGAAATTCAGCTCGTCGGTGTGGCCAAGGGGCCGGAGCGCAAAGCGGGAATGGAGGAGCTCATATTGGC
>CAMDRY010000123.1 GCA_945906975.1 Bordetella parapertussis
CGGTGCGAAGTCGGAATAAGCTTCCCTACAACGCTTTCCTGACGGTTTCCCATGACGCAGCAATCGTACGATCACGATCACTCACAGCCACACGCCCAGCCACACGAGCACGAGCACGAACACGAACACCACGCCGGCCCGCGCCGCTACGCCGGCACGACTATCGATACCCACGCGCATTGGTATCCGCAGGAGTGGATGGACCTGGTTGATAAGGATGGCGGGCGCGAGGGCGGCAAGATCGAACGTAGTGCGGCTGGCTTTAAATTTGTCGGTGGTGGTCTGGTCAATGCCTTTACAGAAGAATTTGTCAGTCTGGAGCTCCGCCTCGAAGGCATGAAGCGGCAGGGCGTGGACATGAATTGCCTCTCGCTGACCACGCCGATGGTCTACTGGGCGTCGCCGGGCTTCGGGCTGGCCCTGTCCCAGGCCTATAACGACGCGGTGTCCGCCGCTTGCCTCAAGCATCCGGACAAATTCGTCGGTTTTGCGCAGGTACCGATGCAGGATCCGGCGCTCGCCCTGAAGGAACTCGATCGCGCGGCCAAGCTGCCCGGTCTGCGCGGCTTGTACCTCGCCACCAATATCGCCGGAACCGAACTTGATGATAAAAAATTCTGGGATATTTATGCCCGTTGCGAAGAGCTGGGCTGGCCGATTTTTCTGCATCCGGTCTACACCATCGCCAGCGAACGCCTGACGCGTTTTTACCTGAAAAACTTGTGCGGCAATCCCTACGACACCGGCATTGCCGCCGCCTGCCTGATTTTCGGCGGTGTGATGGACCGCTTTCCCCGGCTTGAAATCAACCTGCCGCATGCCGGCGGCACCATGCCGGGATTGATTGGACGCTGGGATCACGGCACCCGGGTGCGGGCCGAGCTCAAGTACATGAAGCAATTGCCCAGCGCCTACCTGCGCCGTTTTACCTACGACACCATCGGCCACGACGACACCATTAACCTCAACCTGGTGCGCCAGGTTGGCGCTGATCGCGTGCTGCTGGGCAGTGACTACTGCTTTGACATGGGGCTTGACCAGCCGGTCGAGGCGGTCGAGCGCCTGCTCGATGTGTCCGAGTCCGACCGTAACCTCATTCTTGGGCAGACCGCGGCAAAGTTGTTGCACATCGGATAAATTTGTCGCACTGGATTGTGATTGGTGATCTGCTGGAAATCGGCGCCAGGCGCGGGTTTTCAGCGTGTTGCCGCGCTAGGCGTCTTGCTCCAGCCAGGCTCGCATCGCCTCAGTCGCCGCGTCCGGCCGCTCCATGGTGGACATGTGGCCGCAGTCCGCTATCACTTTCAGCGTCGCACGCGGCATCAGTTCGGCCATTTGTTCGTGGCGGGCGAGCGGACTCCAACTGTCCTCGCGGCCGCACAGCAGCAGGGTGGGGCAGGTGATTTGCGGCAGCAGGTCGGTGGCGTCCGGGCGGCCGAGCAGGGAGTTGATCTGGGCGAAAAATATATCGGCGGACTTGCGTTCGATCATGTCGAGAATGGCGTTCATCAGCGCTTTATCGGCAAGGCGGTCCATATGCACCATGCCTTTGGCCCAGTGCTCGCCCATGACGCGCATGCCTTCGCCACGGGCAAGCTCGAGCAGGGCCATGCGCTCGTTTTGTTCGCGCTGCCCCACCGGCCCTGCGGGGCGCGACTGGTAGCCGGTGTCAAAGAGTCCGAGGCGGGTGACGCGCGAAGGTGCGAGGCGCATCACCTCCAGCGCGACGCGCCCGCCCATCGAATGCCCGGCGAGAGAAAACTTCACCGGCGCATGGCGCAGCACCGTGCGTGCCATGGCATCTATGCTGTCGGCATTGCCGTAGCCGATCACCTGGCAGTCGGCGATGTCGCGCAAGGCGGCCACTTGGTGCGTCCACACCGTGGCGTCACACAACAGTCCGGGCAGCAGCAGCAAGGGGCCTCTTACCATGGGCGCTTCGCGCCGGATCGGCGAGTCATTTTGGCAAGACCTTGATCAGCAACTGCTGGCCCATGCGCTGGATCAGTTCGATGGTGCTGCGGGTCAGTGGTGTCGTTGGCCGTTGCGCCGAAACCGCCAGCGTCAGGTTACTCATCAGGCGCGGGCGCATGAAGGGCGTGGCTGAAAAACGCCGCTTGTGGCCGTGCAGCGCGTTGAGCGATAACACGGCACAGCCATGGCCCTCGTGCACCAGGTCGAGGATGGAGGAAACGCCGTCGATTTCCAGCGCGACATCGGGCTTGAGGCCCAGGTTGGCCAGTTGTGTTTCGACGTACATGCGGATGGCGTGCGGACGGCTGGGAATGATGAGCGGGAAATCGGGCAGCTCGCGCAGGGGCAGCGCTTTGGACTGTTTCGCATTCGCTGTTTCCGCCGGGCGGATGAGGAACAATTCCTCGGCTAGAAAGGGCGTGATCTCGACCGCCGGTGCCGGCACCGGGTTGTAGATCAGGCCGATGTCGACCCGCCCGGTGAGCAGCCATTCCTGGATGGTGACGGACAGCCCCTCGACCATGCCCAGCGATGCGCCCGGATATTGCGTGCGAAACGATTTGACCAGGGGTACCGTGAGCATTTTTCCCACGCTGGGCGGGGCGCCAACCACCACGCGCCCTACCGGTGCGCCCTTGACGTCTTCGAGCTCGCCGCGTGCGCGGTCCACCTGCTGCAGAATGCCGCGGGCGTGCAGCACCAGCCGCTTTCCGGCCTCGGTGACGCTCACGCCGCGACCGTTGCGGTAAAGTAATGTCTGCTTGAGCTCAACCTCGAGCTGGCGTACCTGGCGGCTCAAGGCCGGCTGGGCGATGGAGAGCAGCGAGGCCGCCTTGGTAAAGCTGCCAAGTTCGGCGACATGGACAAAATAGTCGAGCTGTTTAAGATCCACTGTTTTGTGTTCTGAAACGGGGAAATGCCGTAATGCTATAGCTGATAGTGAGAGAATGCCATTTAATTTCGCCCTGTCCTGCGCCAAAATATCGTGGTTCCGCGGTGTTTGTCGCTGCATTTGCCAGCTTATTGGTCACCGTATTTTCCACCGCATTTTCCACCTTTGTCATTTCTGTGCATGACCATGCCAGACCTCCGCACAGCCGAAGGCAGGATGGGTTTGCGCTAGCCTTCGGATTGCCCGCCCCATGAACCCTGCGTTGAATAAACCAAGACTGCATACCTTGCTGGGTGATTACCCGAACACCCGCGCTTTGAAGTCCGGGGCGCTCAATTCGGACGTGCTCGAGTTTGATTTTGTCGAGGCCAAGGTGCCCAACCAGTCGTTCAAGCGCGTGGTGCGCGAGTTCGAGTTTGATATCGCGGAACTGGCGATCGTCACCTTCCTGCAGGCCAAGTCCTATGGCAAGCCGCTGGTGTTGCTGCCGGCAGTGGTGGGGCCCGGGCGTTTTCAGCATCAATGCCTCATTTATAACGCCGAGCGCGGCCACCTCGACCCGTCAAAGCTCGCCGGCAAGCGTGTTGGCATGCGCTCCTATGCGCAGACCACGCCAGCCTGGATACGCGGCATTCTGCAGCGCGATTACGCCGTCGATCTGGACAGCATTCATTGGGTCGGTTTCGAGGACGGACATCTGGCCGAATACAAGGATCCGCCGCGTGTGGAGCGCGCCGGCAAGGACAAGCAACTGTTGCCCATGCTGCTGGCCGGTGAATTGGATGCCATCATTGTCGGCAACGATGCGCCCGACGACGCCCGTCTCAAACCGGTGATTGCCGAACCGCTCGCCGCCGCCAAGGCGTGGTGTGACAAGCACCAGGCGGTGCCGGTGAATCATTTGATGGTCGTGCGCGAAACACTGTCGCGGGATCGTCCTGACGTGGTGCGCGAGGTCCATCGCCTTCTTATGGCGAGCAAGGCGCGCTCTGGCGGCGTTGCGCAGGGTGCGACCGATTTTTTCCCCTTTGGCGTCGAGGCCTGCCGTCCCAGTCTGGAAATCATCATCGAGTACGCTTTTGCGCAGGGCTTGCTGGCGCGCAGCTTGACGGTGGATGAGTTGTTCGACGATACGACGGGCGCGTTGTAGGGTTGGGCACGCGCTACGCTTGCTGTTTTTTTGTGCTGTGTTGTAAAAATATAAGTTTGAGGCGAGGCGATTTGAGTGTTGCGCGAAAAACCGCCGATAAAACCGCTGAGTTGAGTAAAAAACCCGGGCATGGCAAAGACCTGTCCGTAACGCTGGATTTTCAAGGAGAAAGCATTCATGAGCAAAAACATCAAACCACCTTTCCGCGCCGACCAGGTCGGAAGCCTTCTCCGCCCGGCAGAGCTGCATGAAGCGCGCGCCAAGTTCAAACGTGGCGAGCTACCCAGGGACGCGCTGACCGCCATCGAGGACAAGTGCATACGCGAGGCCGTTGCACGACAGGAGGCGGTTGGCATTCAGGCCGTCACCGATGGCGAGTTTCGCCGCGACTGGTGGCACGTCGATTTTCTCGCCGGCTTCGGCGGGGTGGAGACCAAGCCCGACCCGGGCGTCGCCGCGTTCCAGGGCATCAATGTCGAGGACATGCCGCCGATCATGTTCGTGGCGCAAAAACTGCGCCGCACCAAGCCGGTGTTTGTCGACCACTTCAAGTTCCTCAAGTCGGTGACCAAGAACACGCCCAAGATGACCATTCCGGCGCCGGCCATGCTCCATCATCGCGGTGGTCGCAACTCCGTGAGCAAGGAAGCCTATCCGGACATGGCCGAGTTCTGGGACGACGTCGGTCGTGCCTACCAGGAGGAGATCAGCGACCTCGTGGCGGCCGGTTGCACCTATTTGCAAATCGACGACACCAGCTACTCCATGCTGTGCGATGAAAAATTCCGTGAAATGACCGTCAAGCGCGGTGACAACCCGAGCGAGCTGGTGCACACCTACGCCGCTGCCATCAACAAAGCGCTGGTCGGCCGCCCGGCCGGACTGAACGTGACCATGCACACCTGCCGCGGCAATTTCATGAGTTCGTGGGTCGCCTCGGGCGGCTACGACACGGTGGCCGAGGCGGTGTTCAATGAGGTCAAGGTCGATGGTTTCTTCCTTGAATACGACTCGGATCGGGCCGGCGGCTTTGAGCCCTTGCGCTTTATGCCCAAGGACAAGAAGGTGGTGCTCGGACTGGTGACATCCAAGTCGCCGGTGCTCGAGTCCAAAGACGTTCTCAAGCGCCGCATTGACGAGGCGGCAAAATATGTGCCGCTGGAAAACCTCTGCCTTTCACCGCAGTGCGGTTTTGCCTCGACCCACCACGGCAACAAGCTCACCGCCGAAGACCAGTGGAAAAAACTGCAGCTCATCGTCGAGGTGGCGCATGAGGTATGGGGCTGAACCGCGCCCTCGGCGCATTGAAACTTAACGTAAGAGAGCGACATAAATGATTATCGACTGTCACGGCCATTACACGACCGCCCCCAAGCAGCTTGAGACCTGGCGTCAGCGCCAGGTCGATGCCTTGAAAAATCCGGCTGCTGCACCCAAGCTGTCGGAGCTGGTGATTAGTGATGACGAAATTCGCGAAACCCTTGAGGGTGCGCAGCTCAAGATCCAGCGCGAGCGCGGCACCGACCTGACGATTTTTTCGCCGCGCGCCAGTTTCATGGCTCACCACATCGGCAACGCCATCACCAGCTCCGACTGGTCGCGTATTTGCAACGACCTGATTTACCGCGTCTGCCAGCTCTATCCGAAGAACTTCGCCGGTGTTTGCCAGTTGCCGCAATCGGCCGGTGTGCCGCCCGCAAGCTGCATCCCCGAGCTCGAGCGCTGCGTAAACGAGCTCGGTTTCATCGGCTGCAACCTCAACCCTGATCCTTCGGGCGGGCACTGGAAGGATCCACCTCTGACAGACAGGTGGTGGTATCCGCTGTACGAGAAAATGGTCGAGCTCGACGTTCCGGCTATGGTGCATGTCAGTACCAGTTGCAACGCATGCTTTCATACCACCGGCGCGCACTACCTCAACGCCGATACCACGGCCTTCATGCAGTTCCTGACTTCCAATCTGTTCAAGGATTTTCCGACGCTCAAGTTCATCGTGCCGCATGGTGGCGGCGCGGCGCCTTATCATTGGGGGCGTTTTCGCGGCCTGGCGCAGGACATGAAGTTGCCGCCGCTGAAGGAACATCTGCTCAAGAACGTGTTCTTTGACACCTGCGTTTATCACCAGCCGGGCATAGACCTGCTGCTCAAGGTCATTCCTGCGGACAACATCTTGTTCGCGTCCGAGATGGTCGGTGCAGTACGTGGTGTCGACCCGGAGTCCGGGCATTACTTTGACGACACCAAGCGCTACATCGACGCGGCGACGACGATTAGCGCGGAGGACAAGAAGAAAATATTTGAAGGCAATGCGCGTCGGGTGTTCAGCCGCTTGAGGGCGTGAATGAGTGAAAAGTGAAGGAGTGATGGTATTGATGCTTGATCTAAGAGTTTTGATATGAGTGTCGTCGTCCGTAACATCCCGCGCGCGGACCAGGCGGTCATCGATACCCTGGGGCGCATGGGCGTTGCAACCGTGCACGAGGCCTTCGGTCGTGCCGGTTTGATGAAGTCTTACATGCGGCCGATTTATCCGGGCGCGGCATGTTGCGGCAGTGCGGTCACCGTGCTGGCCCACCCCGGCGATAACTGGATGCTGCATGTCGCAGCCGAGCAGATCAAGCCCGGTGATGTGGTGGTGGTGGCGCTCAGCGCCGATAACGAAGACGGCATGTTCGGGGATTTGCTGGCAACGTCATTCCAGGCGCGCGGGGCGCGGGGGCTGATCATCGATGCGGGCTGCCGTGATGTTAGCGTTCTGCGCAAAATGGGTTTCCCGGTCTGGCCCAGGGCTATTTCGGCCAAGGGGACGGTAAAGGCGACCATCGGTTCGGTGAATATTGCGGTGGTGTGCGCCGGCGCGCTGGTTAATCCGGGTGATGTGATCGTGGCCGACGATGATGGTGTGGTGGTCATCCCCCGCGCCAAGGCAGCCGAAGTGGCGGCGGCGGCGGTGGCGCGCGAAGCCAGCGAAGAGGGCAAGCGCAAGCGGCTCGCGTCGGGCGAACTTGGGCTGGACATGTACAAGATGCGGGATGGTTTGGAAAAGGCCGGGCTGCGTTACGTTGACTACGACGGCAAATAATTTGATGTCATTGCGAGGAGGCGAAGTCGACGCGGTAATCTTGCGGTGTTGCGACGGAAGGCGCAAGGACGACAAGATTGCTTCGCTGCGCTCGCAATGACAGAAATGCTGCGCTGTGCTCGCAATGATAGAAATGCTGCGCTGTGCTCGCATTGACAGCAATGCTGCGCTCGCAATAATTACAGTAGAAAAACGCTCAAGGAGAAGGTGAAATGAATTGGCTTCTTAAGGTGCTTGCCGTGTTGATGTTTTGCTTTACCGCGACGATAGCTGGCGCGCAGAACTACCCGACCAAAACGATAAGAATCATCGTGCCCTTCGCCGCCGGCGGCGTGGGCGACATCACAGCGCGGGTGGTGGCGCAGCGCATGACTGAGTCCATGGGTCAGCAGGTGCTGGTCGAGAACAAGCCGGGCGCGGGCGGGATTCTCGCGTCGGAGGCTGTGGCGAAGGCCGAGCCCGATGGTCACACCCTCTTGTTCATGACCAACGGCAATGCGGTCAGTGTCGCGCTGTTCAAGTCGCTGCCCTATGACACCATCCGGGATTTTGCGCCGCTGAGCATTGCCGGATTTTTCGACGTGCTGCTGGTGGTCAACGCCGACTCGCCGCACAAAACGGTGGCGGACATGCTGACTTGGGCGAGAGCCAATCCGGGTAAGCTGACCATCGGCACCATCAATATCGGCAGCACCCAGAACCTGGCGGGTGAGTTGTTTCGTTCGCTCGCCAATGTCGACGCGCAGATCATCCCGTTCAAGTCGACCTCAGACGTGGTGGCGGCGATGCGTCGCGGCGACGTGCACGTGAGCTTCGAGTTTCTCGGTGCGGTCAAGGGCCAGTTGCAGGCTGGTGTCGCCCGTGCGCTGGCCGTCGGCTCGGACAAGCGCTTTGACGGACTGCCCGGCGTACCCACGGCGTCCGAGAGTGGATTGCCCGGCTACGTGGTCAATTCCTGGAACGGCTTTGCCGCGCCGGCCAAGACACCGCGTCCGGTCATCGAGCGCCTTAATCGCGAGATCAATGCCGCCCTGAACGCGCCGGACATCAAGAAACGGTTGCAGGACCTGAGCGTTGAGGCGCGTCCGGGCACGACCGACGCCATGGCCGATATGCTCGCTTCCGATATAGCCAAATGGAAGTCCGTCATCGAGAAGGCCAGG
>CAMDRY010000124.1 GCA_945906975.1 Bordetella parapertussis
ACCTCGGCCGGCACCCCTTCCATGGCATGCCAGAGCTGGATTTCAGTGACAGCCCCGGCGCGAAGCGGTATTGCGGTAGTGGTGAAAAAGACCAGGCATAAGCTCAGTGCTTTGATTAGTTGGGAGTTCAATCCGGAGTCCTCGCTCGTTGTTGTTTAGCGTCAGGCGGTGCTGCAGCATTGGCCGGGTATTCAAACAGGGCACGCTTTGCACGCAGGTCGCGTAAGAGGCCGGGGGGGTGATGATTATAACTTCCCGGACGCTGGTGCCTGCAGGGACGACCATCGCCATAGCATAGGCCATAACGGGCGTGTCTTATGGGCGCCCGAATCTTACGCCGTCCGAAGCGGCCTAAGCGGCGGCTGAGGGCCGCTCCCCACAGACCGAAGGTGTGGGTGCTAACATCGCACCTCAGTCTTGCGCCGCATATGAACAAACACCTTTTCCCATTACTGCGTCTTCTGGCCGACGGCCGGTTTCATTCCGGCGAGCAGCTTGGCGCCGGACTCGGCCTGACACGCTCGTCTGTGTGGCATGCCATCCATGCACTTGAGACGCACGGGCTTGCGCTTAACAAATTGCGCGGCCGTGGTTACCGTCTGGCCAGACCGGCCGATCTGCTTGTCGCAGCTGATGTCTTGCAAGCCGCTGCTGCGGGATCTCGCCAGCTGCGGCTAGAACTCGTCGATAGTTGCGCCTCGACCAACACGCTGCTGATGGAGCGCGCCCGCGCGGGCGCGCCGCATGCGAGCGCCATTGCCTGCGAATGGCAAAGCGCGGGGCGGGGGCGGCTTGGACGCGCCTGGCAGTCCGGTCTTGGAGGCAGCCTGACCTTTTCGCTGTTGTGGCGGTTTGCGGGCGGCGCAGCCAGCCTTGCCGGGCTGTCCCTTGCGGTGGGCGTTGCGGTGGTGCGTGCCCTCGGGCAGGCGGGACTGCGCGGTGTGCAATTGAAGTGGCCCAACGATGTCCTGCAAGATGAGAAAAAACTGGCCGGCATGCTCATTGAAATCAGCGGCGAGGCCGACGGACCGAGCGCCGCGGTCATCGGCATCGGCGTTAACACCCGGCTCGATGCAGCCCTGCGCGCGGCCATTGACCAACCCGCCATCGATATTGCGAGCCTCGCCGACCCGGCGCCCTCGCGCAGCTTGCTGCTGGGCCTGTTACTGGGCGAACTGGTGAAGGTGCTCGAGGTGTTTGCGCGCGAGGGTTTTGCGCCCTTTCGTGAAGAATGGCAGCAACGGCATGCGCACCAGAACCAGCGTGTGCGTGTCAGCACGGGCGCGCGGCCCGGCGCGGGTGGGGGCGATCTGGTCGGGGATGCCGCCGGCATTGATGTGGATGGCGCACTGCTATTGCGCTCGGCGCGCGGGTTGGAACGCATTGTCAGCGGCGATGTCAGCCTGCGCCGGGCCTGATGCGATGATGCTCACCGTCGATTGCGGCAACACCCGCCTCAAGTGGGCGCTGTACGGCGCCACGGCGCTCGCGGAGGGTGCGCCGCCGCTGGTGCTGCAACAAGGGTCGGTCGCGGTCGGCGCGATCAGCGACCTGGCAGCGCCGTGGAACGGTTTGCCGCAACCGCAGGCCATCGCCATCGGCAATGTCGCCGGCGAGATGGCGCGTGCCGCGCTGCTGCCCTTGCTGGCGCGCTGGCCGGTGGAGGCGCTGTGGGTGCGCGCCGGCGCCAGCGCATGCGGCGTTATCAGCCGCTACGATGATCCGGCGCAACTCGGGGTGGACCGCTGGGCGGCGCTCATCGCCGCCTGGGCGCGCTGCCGCGGCGCCTGTCTTGTGGTGAGCGCAGGGACGGCGACCACCATTGATTCGCTGGGCGCAAGGGGTGAGTTTCCCGGCGGGCGCATCCTCGCTGGCGTGGCGTTGATGAAAAAAGCGCTGGCCACCAATACCGCGGGCCTGCCCTTGCGGCAGGGGCGTTATGCCATCGACCCGTGCAACACCGCCGATGCGATTGAATCGGGTTGCCTTGAAGCGCAGGCAGGGGCGATAGAGCGATGCCACGCACGGCTGCCGGCGGGCTCGCCCTGCTACATCACCGGCGGGGCCGCCACCGTCGTCGCTGCGCGGCTCAATCTCGCCGCACCGGTGAGTGTGGTGGATAATCTGGTACTTGAGGGTTTGTTGCGTCTGGCACAGGCGGCGGCGCCGCGCAGCGCATGAGTAGCGCAGTTTTTTCCTGAGGATGGTCGCTTGAAGAATATGTTCATCATCTTGCTGGTCGCCAACCTCGCCTTCGCCGCCTGGGCGCTGCTGTTGCGCGACGAAGCGCGCGACGCGCACCTGATGGCGCAACAGATCAACCCGGAGAAAATCAAGGTTATCCTGGCGCGCGACAAGCCAGCTGCTGCGCCAGTTGCGCCAGTTGCGGCGCCGGCGGCCAAGCCGCCGGAGCCGCCGGAATTGCTCGTCTGCGTCGAGTGGGGCGGGTTCGTGCCGGCGGATGCGACGCGTGTAGAGGAGTTGCTCGCGCCCTTGGGCATGGGGCCCAAGTTGTCGCAGCGAAAGGTCGAGGATAATGTTGGTTGGTGGGTTTTTATTCCGCCTCTGCCCAGCCGCCAGGCGGCGAATCAGAAAGCGGTCGAGCTCAAAAGCCTGGGTGTGGAGGATTTTTTCATCGTCAGCGAAGACTCGAAATGGCGCAATGCCATCCAGTTTGGCTTGTTCAAGTCCCAGGATGCCGCGAATGTGCGTCTGGCGAAATTGCGTGACAGTCGCGTGCGCTCGGCCCAGGCCGGTATGCGCGATGCGCAGATAGCCAAGGTTTTTTTCCAGATGCGCGACGTGCCCGAGCCCTTCGCCGCAAAGCTGGGTGAGATGAAGACCATGTTCCCCGGCAGCGAGGTCAAGGCCTGCGCCGCCGAGGAGGCGAAAGCCCGGCCATGAAACTCTCCGCTATTCCCTTCTGCACCACCGACTGGTCGGCCATTGCGCCGACCGAACACCCGGGCGAGCGTGGCAAGGCGCTATGGCAGACGCAACAATTCGGCGACATTCGCGTGCGAATGGTTGAATATTCCCCCGGTTATCTTGCCGACCACTGGTGTGCCAAGGGTCACGTCATCCTGTGCCTGCAGGGCCGGCTCGATACCGAGTTGAAGGACGGCCGTCGTTTCACCCTTACGCCGGGCATGAGTTACCAGGTCGCCGATGATGACGGCGAGCACCGCTCGTCAACGAAGGTGGGGGCCAGGCTCTTTATAGTGGATTGATCCGCAGCCACGGAGAGTAGCCTCGACTAAGCCGGCGCAGTGGCGAAGGGTTCCTCCTTTGCGCATCTTTGACAGGTGCAGACGTGTCGTCATAGGTGCTGCCGGCGCCGGCGAAAAACGGGGAATTGGCTGGAAACGCCCGCCTGGCGCGCCTTTCCAGCGGGGTGTGTGGTGCGGATCAGCCGCGGATTTTGGCCAGCAGTGCCGTGGTCGAGCGCTCGTGCTGGAAGGGTATGGAGTGCACGCTGCCGCCCCAGGCCAGTACTTCTTTTGCGCCGACAATGTCCTCGGGTTTCCAGTCGCCGCCCTTGATGAGCACGTCGGGCTTGCAGGCGAGGATCAGCGACAGCGGCGTGTCCTCGTCAAACCAGGTCACCAGGTCGGTTGAGGCGAGGGCTGCGAGCACCGCGATGCGGTCCTGCTGGCTGTTGAGTGGCCGGTCATCGCCTTTGCCCAGACGCTTGACCGAGGCGTCGCTGTTGACCGCGACGATCAGACTCTCGCCCAGGGCGCGCGCCTGCGCGAGATAGGTGACGTGACCGCGATGCAGCAGGTCGAACACGCCGTTGGTGAACACCAGTGGTCGTGGCAATTGCGCCGCGCGTTGCGCGATGTCGCCGTTGTGGCAGCGCTTGGCTTCGAATTGCGGTCGCGGGTAACTGTCCATGGTATCGGGGGTCATCGTGCGGTGGCTTGTGATGATTGTACTTGATGCGCTGTGGCGTCCCGGCTGCTCAATGCGCCTTCAGCAGGCGTCCGGCGCGTTCGTCGCGGTCGTGTATGCCGGCTGTGCGCAAGGCCTGCCACCATGTGGCAAGGTTGCTGGTTACGACCGGTTTCCCCAGCTCAAGTTCCAGTTGCGGCACGAGGTCCAGGGTGGCGAAGTCGGTGCAGCTGACCAGCATGGCTTCGGCTTCGGGGTGGTCGGCTGCGCGCACATGGGCGAGAACGGTAGCCATGGGAACGCGCGCGATGTTGACGTACTCGTGCGCGCCGCCACCGCCGATGCCAAGGCCCTTGGCGCTCAGCGTGGTGATGCCGTGTTCGGCCAGAAAGGCGATTTCATGCCGGTTAAGGGCATCGTGATAGGGCGTAGCCAGTGCGATTTTTCGGGCACCAAGTGCGCGCAACGCATGTACGATGGCCGGCGACGTCGCGACCGCCGGCACACCGCCCAGCTCGCGCATGCGATTGGTGAGTTTGTCCAGCGGCGACACCATGGAGCCGGCGGTGCAACCGTAGGCAATGACATCGACAGAGGCCGGCGTCAGGGTGGCGATGGCGGCGGCGAGATCGCGTTCGAGCGCGGCGGCGTCCCCGTCCGTATGCAGGACCATGCGCGTGACATGGATGCTCACGCCCTCCGGCGCCAGACGCGCCCACTCGGCCTCGTTGACGGTGTTGGTCGTGGGCACGATCAGTCCGATTTTGGCGCGCCGGCCGTAGGGCCGGTAATGCGCGTCAATCATGATGCGCAGGCCACTGATACAGTCACCATTGACACAGACACCAGTGACACAGACAGGAGGTGTCGATCATTTGAAGGATGTGGCTGCATCGGCATAGTTTTTGTCAAACTCGCTGACGTCATCAAAGCCCATCAAGGCGGAAAAATCCTTGAACGGATAGAGCGGCACGTCAAGCGCGGTGCTGGAGCCGTCGCGCTTGAGTCCGCTGTAGGCGCGCTCAAGTGCTGCTCCCATGGCAAGAAAACCGACTGCCGGGAAAATCGCGAAACGGTAGCCGATTTCCTGTAATTCGGCCGCGGTGAGCACCGGCGTGCGCCCGCCCTCGACCATGTTGGCGACCAGCGGCACGTCAAAGGCCTTGCCGATTCGCTGCATTTCCTCCACGCTTTCCGGTGATTCGACGAACAGCAGATCGGCCCCGGCGCGCAGGTAGGTTTCGGCGCGGCGCAACGCCTCGTCGAGTCCCAGTGTGGTGCGCGCATCGGTGCGGGCGATGATGAGGAAGTCCTTGCTGTCGCGGCTCTCGGCGGCGACTTTGATCTTGGCGGCCATGTCCTCGCGCGCAATCACGCGCCGGCCGAGCATGTGGCCGCATTTTTTCGGAAACTCCTGGTCTTCGAGCTGAATGGCGCAGGCCCCGGCCGCCTCGTAGCCGCGCACAGTGTGACGCACATTGAGCAGGCCGCCGTAGCCGGTGTCGCCGTCGGCCACCAGGGGTGTCTGCGTGATCGAACTCAATTGCGCGACCCGGCCGGACATTTCGGTGTAGGTGGCGATGCCCGCATCGGGCAGTCCGAGGTGGGAGGCGACCACGCCGTAACCGGTCATGTAAAGGCATTCAAAGCCCATGCGGTCGGCGATCTTTGCCGAGATGCCGTCGAACACACCCGGAGCGACGATGAGTTTTTTCTGTTTGAGCCGCTGGGCGAAAGCGCGGCGTTTGCTTGCTGACATGGTCTCTCCTTGGATTGGGTTCTGGTTCGGGCCGCACTATTCCTGGCGCGACTTTTCGGGACCGCCGGGCCCGCCGCCGGCTAGTGGATGGCTGCGGAGGCGCGTAAGGCGTCAATCATCGCGGTCTTGCGCATGAAGGCGCGCGCGAGTGCGGGGTCTTCCGCGGTGCGGCGCATTTCGTCCTGGTTGCGGCGCCGCGCCTCGGGGTTGCGCTCTTCCATGGTTTTTTTGTTGCGCGCCGTGTTGGCATTGATGAAGTCTATGGCGATCTGGCGTCGTTGGCGCTCGTACAGGTCGAGCAAGCCGGCATCTTCGCCGCGTGCAACGCGAATGAGTTTGTCGCAAAGGTTCAGCGCATCGTGCACCCCGCCGTTCATGCCCATGCCGCCAATCGGGTTGTTGATATGGGCGGAATCGCCGGCAAGAAAAGCGCGACCGGCGCGATAGGTGGTGGCCACGCGCTGGTGCACCGGGTAGAGCGTGCGATGGATGGTTTCGTAGCGCTCCGGTTTTTGCCAAACGCCTTGCAGGCGCGCCTCGGTCGAGGCGTCCGAAACGACGTCCTCGTCGGCCTCATCGCTGCGCGTGGGAAAGAGCACACGCCACATGCCAGGCACGCGCAGCAGCACGCACCATTCGTCTGGATCGGACACGTAGTTGACCAGCGACAAACCGTCCAGGACGGCGGCGAAATCAAAGGTCGTGCTGGCGACGTAAAAGCGTTCCGGGTAGGTCATGCCCTCGAACGCGATGCCAAGCGCAGTGCGCACGGCACTCCAGGCGCCGTCCGCCCCGATCAGCCAGTCGCCGCAGTGGGTTTCGACATGGCCCGCGCGCTCGATCTTTAGCGTGATGCCGTCGGTATTTTGCTCGACGTTCAGCACTTTGGCCTCAAGGTTCAAGTCGACATCCGGAAAGGCCTTGAGGCGGTCGCGAATCAGGCGCGTCATTTTCCACTGCTCGCACTGCAGACGGTAGGGGTGGTCGGTGTCGCCGCGCAGTACCTCGGCATCAAATTCGGCGATGAGGCCGCTTTTGCGGTCGCGGAACTGGGTGTGGCGCGCCACCAGGCCCTGGCTGTGCAGGTCCGCCGTCAGCGTCGGGTCGATGCGCGCGATCATGTCTAGCGTCGGCGGATGAAAAGTCGACGCGCGCAGGTCCTCGGCCAGTTCGCTGCGCCGTTCGAACAGGCTTACTTTCATGCCGGCCTTGGCAAGCACCAGAGCCGAAATCATGCCCACCGGACCCGCGCCGGCGATGAGCACGCGTTTGTCTGCAGTCATTTCAGTGCTCTGCCAGCAGCGAACCGAGGCCGTAGATTTTGTCCTTGATGCCTTTTTGGCGCAGCGCCCACCAATAGGTCGCGGTGTTGATGGCGATCACCGGTTTGCCCAGCCAGAACTCGGCCATGGCGGCCACCTCGGCCATGGCGAGGTTGGTGCCCACCTGGACGATGGCGTCGACCTTGCCCTTGTTCACTTCAATGATGGCGTCGCGTAACTGCGTCTTGCTGGCGTGTGCGATGAGCACCGGGCTGGCGCATTTGAGGCCTTTGAGGTTGACCACGTCAAAGCCGCAGTCGGTGAAAAAACGGTGCACCTGTTTGTCGCCAACCGGCATGTAAGGCGTGATGATGCCCAGGCGCTTGAGCTTGCCGTATTTGCGCAGCGCCGCCTGGCAGGCGTCCGACCCCATCGCCACGCTGACGCCGGCGTGTTTTTCGACTTTGCGTTGCAGTTTGGTGGCGCCGTCACGGCCGTCCCAGAATGTTTCGGCCGACATGCCCATGATGATGGAGTCGGGGTTGCAGGACATCACCGAATCGACCGAGTCCATCAGCGTGGCGCGGATATTGTTCATCAGCACCATGAATGATTTGTCGTCGCTCACCTTGTTGTCGGGGATGACAATACGCGAAAAATGGTTGGTCACGCCATGCGGCTTCATCATCTCGTACTCCGGCTGCACCGAAGTATTGGTCGATGGGGCGATTACGCCGAAGGTGTGGCGGAATCCGAGTGAGTCGCGGGTTTTGGCTTTTGCTGCGGCGCCGGCTGGCATGGGTAACTCCTTCGTTCAGATCTGCGGGAGGGGGGTGATTATTTGGATACTCACAATTGTAGCGGCAAGAATTGTAGCGGCAAGCGCGGCGCGAGCATGGTCTCGCATCGTATCGCAATGCATCGTATCGCACCGCGCCGGGGGCGTCGCGGGTTTCAGGCAAGCGCGGCGATGATCTCATCACGCATGAGCAGGTCGGCGTATTTTTGGCCCATGTCGAAGAGGTTGGCCTCATGCGGCCCCTGCGCGCGGTCGCCGACGCAGTCTGTGGCGACAATGGTGCGCAGGTTGTTGCTGAGCGCGTCGACCACGCTGGCGCGCACGCAGCCCGAGGTGGTGCAACCGGCGACAACGAGGGTGTCGACGCGCCGCTGCAGCAACCAGGCGCTGAGTCCGGTGTTGAAAAACGCCGAGGCCTGGGTCT
>CAMDRY010000125.1 GCA_945906975.1 Bordetella parapertussis
CAAGCTTGACTATGTCGCCGGCGCCGCGAGCGGCCGCGGCGGCGCGCGCCAGCGCAAGATCTGCGGCGGAGAGGAGTCGAGAAAAATGCTGTCCGAGACTTTCAAATTGAACCGCGCCTGCGCGGATCGACGACACGCCGCCGAGGTCCACCCCCTGAAGCATGGTCTGCAGCTTGACGCACAAGTCGGTGACATGGCTTGCCGCAAGCTCCGCGCCACCACCTGTTAACAAAACCACAAACGTTGCCCCGTTCAGGCGACCGACGCACACATCCGGAGCCCTGCCTGTCGCCGCCAGCATGTCCGCAACCTGGCGCAGCAGCTCATCGGCTTTTTGAAAACCAAATTTGGCATTGAATTCAGTCAGGCCGGCAATTTCGAACAGTGCGAGGGTACCGGGCTTTATGCCCTCGGCAGAACCGAGGATTTGTTGCACCTGTATTTCCAGGCCACGCCGGTTGTAGACCCCGGTTAGCGGATCCATGAAAGCATCGTGGCGATACTGCTCGGCACGATTGACCTCTTCATCAATCGCCGAACGAATTTTCTGCGATAGCGTGTTGAATGCCGCAACAACGCTCTTTAATTCCCGGGCGCGCGGATGAATGTCGATGACGCCGAACTTCCGCTCCCCCAGATCCCGCGCCGCCACCTCGATCGCAGACAAGGCACTGAGAACCAGCGCCAGCATGCCGCGCAATCCGAGCAAGGCAAGCAAATAAAGGGCGAACAACCAAGCTGCGGTCTGGATGGTGCTCTGCCAGAGATGGGCATAGGCAAGAGCCGGACGCGTCGTCACCACAACCCGCCCGATCTGCCGCCACCCGGCGCTAATCAACGACTGCCCGCCTGGTGCGTGGATGGGAAACAGTCGTTGAAACCATTCTGGAATGTCCGATTCAGCGGCTTGCAGCTTGCGGCTGACCAGCGTGCCGCCGGTCACCGTGATGATGTCTATGCGCTCGAATTGCCCACGGTCGAACACCGGATTGACAATGGTTTCCAGCAGCACGCTATCGCCGGGATCCGCAGAGGAACCGATCGCGAGTGCCAAAAACGTTGCTGTTTCCTGGGCATGCGCTTCCAGTTGGTTCTGGAGGTAGCTGCGCGTGCCTGAGACCGCCATGAAACCCACCCCTGCCAACATGAGCGCGAACAGCAGTGAGACAGACAGCAGCAAATAGTGACTCAGTTTCATACAACTCCCCGGTATGAATTCATAGAGTTGATTCCCTTTCCAACCGATCGATCAGGCCTTGCCAGGCGCGAATTTGTGACGAACTGCCTTTGCGATTACCCTGGATAATCACGACATCCTCGTCATTGAAACTAAAGACCGGGACAAGGTCGGTGCGCTCGGAGGCCGGACGAATCCCACCCTCCAGATTATCCAGTATCAAGGGTTCACTGCCCGGACTGGCGTAATAGGCCAGGACCATATGCGGCTGGTTGAGCTTGATTGCACGAACATAGGTGATACGCAAACGTTCCACCGGTACGCCGAGTTCCTTCAGCAGGAAATATTTCGCTATGGCGAAGTCTTCGCAGTCGCCACCATGACTGCCATAGGTTTCCGCTGGAGTCGCCCAATAATCGAGCCGCCCCCAGTGCTGCTGATCCTCGAAAAAGGGCACTGCGTTGACAAAGGCGTTGACCGCAGTCAGTGGCGCAGACTCCGGACCCGGAAACGGCCCCTGCGCTTTGGTGCCGCGCTGCTTATGGACGAAATCAGTCCAAGCACCAACACGCAGCTTCGCGCTGTCGCCGAAACGGTTTATGAGATTGGTGATAAGACCCGGGGTGACCGTTGTGGAAAACCCAAGCTCCACCGCCGCAAGGCAAAATACGGAAGCAAGGGCAACACCAGACACAAGAGCACAAAAAACCGTTCTCGTTCTGACAGACCGGTAACCGGGAACCCCGGAGCAGTCAAATTGCATCGAAACAAACCCTGTTTGCCCGCATCAACGCATTTCGGGCAAGACTAGCACCGGCAGCAAAAAAAAAGGGCCGGCTCCGGCTATTTCGAAGCACCGGCGAAAGGCCTCCCGGAAAACTCCGCATCAACGGGGACGCCGGTAATGCCGGCAGCTTGCGGCAACCATTGCGGGCGCGCGCCTGATGAGCCGCTCAGCAATTGTGGCTCGCGCACCGAACCTCGGGCATTACGTGCAACGATACGCTGTTCGTAGTCCTTGGCGAGCATTTCATCCCGCTTTGCGATCAACTCCGTGACCCGCGTGGTTTCTTTGACGGGGAAAAATTGTGCGGCTTCTCGATTGCTTTTGTGGGCAAATTTTATTTCAACAATATCGCCAGTTTGGATTCCAGACTGCGACGCGGTGATCAAAGCCCTGGCTGCGCCGGCGCCATTTGCCAGCAAATCTGGAAAATCAACGTCAACCCAACGTTCGGCGCTCTTGCGCAGGGTTTCAGGCGCGCGGTCCAGCGCCAGAAAAACCCCTGGCGCAACTTTGAGGTAAATATCGGAAACCCTTCCGGTCGCCTTCGTTCCACCAACATGGCCGTCAGTGCGCGACTCCCTAGCCGCCTTTGGCGTTTCGCGCAAAGCGTGGGCGGAAGCCAGGCCCGCAGCGCTTGGCGGCATGGCATTGAGGTCGCGGGAAAGCTTGTCTTCTATGATCAAATCACCCCTATCGTGGCCGGGGAGCGCGAATATCATCGCCAGCAAAGCGCCGGTAACCACAACCAATATCAGAGATACGCTTCGCTCGGTCATCCTATTTCCCCACAATGCAAATATTTGCTTGAACTAAACGTTTTCTGTTCTGGATAACGGCAGTATTCCCGAAAAATGGAGGGAAATAGCCATAATTATCAGAAATTAGCGCATTTTTCCGCCCCCAAGCGGCAAGATAAGCACCACAACGCGGCTCTATTCGTGATCTCGCTTCAGCGACCCAGAACTACACCATTAAAATGCGTAACGCTTCCACGCATCAAGTGTAACAATTTCCCCCGTCCTTCGAGTCTATTATCTCTAACAAAAACAAGCTTGAAGATGATCAAGGGGCGCACGATCTGGGTCGAGTGGCAAGCAGGATGTAAAATGCAACGTTAAATATGGACTCGGCGGCGGGTGAAACGCGCACCGATACCTGATGCGACCGCTGCCTCCCCACCAACGACTTCGTCGAAGCCGCTCCTGACGACCATGCTTGAAGCAATCAACCTCGAATGCGTGCGCGGTGAGCGACAGTTGTTCGCCGGCCTTAACATGACCCTGGCACCTGGCCAACTGCTGCATGTATCGGGCAAAAACGGCAGCGGCAAGACCAGTTTTTTGCGTATTTTGTGCGGACTGCACAAACCCTATGCCGGATCGGTTCAATGGCGCGGGCGGGCGATTTCGTCTTACACAGACGAATTTAATCGCGACCTGTGCTACATCGGCCATCTCAGCGGTGTGAAGGAGGAACTGAGTCCGATGGAGAATCTGGTCATCGCCAGTTCTCTCGCCGGAATGAAGCCCGGCACGGCGCGCCTCCTGCAGTCCTTGGACGATTTCGGTATCCTCGACCGCGCCGAACTGCCGGTCCGATACCTCTCACAAGGCCAGAAACGTCGCGTGGCGCTGGCGCGGCTGGCCCTGTCCAGCACATCGCCATTGTGGATTCTTGACGAACCATTCAATGCGCTCGACAAAGCCGCCGTAAGCAGGCTACGCAGTTTGCTTGCCGCACACGTACTTGGCGGGGGCATGGTCGTACTCACCACCCACCTCGATATCGCCATAGACAGTGTCGAGCCGCAGCACATCAATCTCGACCGGCCGCGGGAATTATCATGATCGGCACCTTTGCCTGCGTCTTCCAGCGCGATCTGTCGCTGGCGTTCAGGCGCAAGGGCGAAACGCTCAATACCCTGGTCTTTTTTGTCATCGTAACCAGCCTGTTTCCCCTTGGGGTCGGTGCGGAGCCCAATCTGCTGCGCGAAATCGCCCCCGGGATCTTATGGGTGGCCGCCCTACTTGCAGCGCTGCTCTCGCTAAACCGTCTGTTTGAACCCGATTATGCCGACGGCACCTTGGAGCAGCTCGCATTGGTCAGCGAGCCATTTCCGATTATCGTGATGGCAAAAATCGCCGCCCACTGGGTCATGACGGGCCTGCCGCTTACCTTGCTAGCGCCCGTCATCGCGCTGCAATTTGACCTGCCCGGCGCTACCATCTGGCTACTGTTCCTGACGCTGCTGATCGGCACGCCGGTGCTCAGCCTGCTCGGGGCCATCGCCGCCGCACTCACCCTTGGCCTGCGTGGTGGCGGCGTCTTATCCGCCCTGTTGGTGCTGCCCCTTTACATTCCCCTGCTAATATTCGGCGCCGGCGCCGCTGGCGCAGCGAGTGCAGGTCTGGGCGGTCACGCCCATCTGTTCCTGATTGGCGCATTTCTGCTTGTTTCCGGGGCTATCTCGCCTTGGGCTACTGCCAGCGCACTGCGCATTGCACTGGACTGAAGGCGACAGGTACTAACAAGGAACAAAAAACAGTAGGGGAACTCAGAGCATGACCAACACCGCCAAACCGCACGAAAAACCGAGCAATCAAGCCGCTGCATCAGCCATACCCCCCGGCACCCGCTGGTTTAAATACGCTTCACCCCAGACATTTTATGGCCCCGCCGGCAAACTCGCGCCGTGGTTCGCTGTGCTGTCGGCGCTCCTCTGCATAGCCGGACTGTACGTGGGGCTGTTTTTGGCGCCGACCGACGCACAGCAAGGTGATTCATACCGCATCATCTATATCCATGTTCCTGCCGCCTGGATGTCGATGTTTATCTATCTTGTCATGGCCGCTTGGGCCGCCGTCGGGCTGGTGCTCAATACCCGGCTTTCTTCGATGATGGCCTCCGCGCTCGCCCCGACCGGCGCCATGTTCACCTTTATCGCACTTTGGACCGGCGCCCTCTGGGGCAAGCCGACCTGGGGAACCTGGTGGGTGTGGGATGCTCGCCTCACCTCGGAATTAATTCTGTTGTTCCTTTATTTTGGTTTCATGGCACTACAGGCCGCCATCGACGATCCGCGACGCGCCGATCGCGCCGGCGCAATCCTCGCCTTGGTGGGCGTCATAAACGTCCCGATCATCTATTACTCAGTCCAATGGTGGAATACCCTGCACCAAGGCGCCTCGGTCAGCCTCAAAAGCGCGCCAACCATGGCCATGATCATGTTTGTCGGCATGATGTTGATCGCCCTTTCGTTCTGGATGTACACGATTGCCGTGACCCTGCTGCGGGTTCGCTGCCTCATCCTTGAGCGCGAACGCAACACCGATTGGGCGGCGCAATGGGCTTCTGGCGCCCGAGGAGTACCAGCATGAACTGGGCAAGTTGGAGTGATTTTTTCGCCATGGGCGGTTACGCGAGCTACGTTTGGGGCTCGTATGCCGTGACCTTCGGCCTACTGTGCCTTGAAATTGTGCAATTGCGCCAACGCAGCCGGAAGGCTCGCGATAAAATAGTCTCTCACTTAAAACTCAAAGCAAGCCTCTCTCAGTGAAACCACGGCATAAACGCCTGATTCTTGTTGCATCCGGTATCGCCGCCATTGCTGCGGCCGGCGTACTGGTCCTTGGTGCTTTCCAACAGAATCTGGTGTTTTTTTTCACGCCGACCCAAGTAGCAGCGAACGAAGCGCCGACCGGACGCAGCTTTCGCATCGGCGGCCTTGTTGAAAACGGCAGCGTAAAGCGCAAACCCGACGGCGTGACGGTGCAGTTCACCGTCACGGACACCGTCAAAAATGTGCCCGTGGAGTACCGGGGCCCGCTGCCCGACCTCTTCCGCGAAGGCAAAGGCGTTGTTTCCCAGGGGCGCCTCGGCACGGACGGGGTGTTCCGCGCCGACGAGGTTCTGGCGAAACACGACGAAAATTACATGCCTCCGGAAGCCAAGCACGCGCTCGAACAGGCCGGAAAGGCGGAAAAAACCCTGGTCAAGTGACGCGACGACTGCATTATTCGTCCAGCGCACGAGCCTCGCGCAAACCGTACCGGACCAACATCGCGCCACCAGCCCTTCCCTCAACTGAACTTCCTGTGCAAGACCAACAATCTGATGCATCGCCCAAGGCGTGAGCCAAACAAACCATGATCCATCGCTGCCCCTGGCCTGCTGCCGTGCACGCCCCGTCGTCCTTGCAAGCCAGGGCACATTTATCACGAAAGCCCCCTCATGATTCCTGAACTCGGACACTTCGCGCTGATATTGGCCTTGTGCGTGGCCATGGCACAAGCGACCCTCCCCCTTGCCGGTGCCGCCATCGGCAAGCATGTATGGATGGCCCTGGCGCGTCCCGCCGCGCTGGCGCAAGCCTTGTTCGTCTCGATCGCATTCGGCTGCCTCGCCTACGCCTTTCTTAGCAACGATTTTTCGGTTTCCTACGTTGCGCAGCACTCCAATACAAAACTGCCCGCGGCATATCGCTTCGCCGGCGTATGGGGCGGACACGAAGGTTCCATGCTGCTGTGGGCACTGATGCTGTGCGGCTGGTCGGTTGGTTTCGCCGCATTAAGCGGGCACCTGCCTGACAAAATGGTCGCCCGTGTGCTGAGCGTGATGGGCCTCATCAGCGTTGGCTTCCTGGTGTTCATGCTGTTCGCATCGAACCCCTTCGAACGGCTGTTCCCGGCGGCGGCCGACGGACGCGACTTGAATCCGCTCTTGCAGGACCCGGGCATGGTCATCCATCCGCCCATGCTGTACATGGGTTACGTCGGATTTTCTGTGGCCTTCGCCTTCGCTATCGCCGCGCTGCTGCAAGGACGACTCGATGCGACCTGGGCCCGTTGGTCGCGCCCCTGGACGATCGCCGCATGGTCGTTCCTGACGCTCGGAATCGCGCTGGGCAGCGGTTGGGCCTACTACGAGCTGGGCTGGGGAGGATGGTGGTTCTGGGATCCGGTGGAAAACGCTTCCTTCATGCCTTGGCTGGTTGGCACTGCGCTGCTGCACTCGCTACCCATCGCGGAAAAGCGCGGTGGCTTCAAGGCCTGGGCTGCGCTACTCGCCATCGCGGCATTCTCGCTCAGCCTCCTTGGCACCTTTCTTGTCCGATCCGGCGTGCTGACCTCGGTGCATGCGTTTGCAACCGATCCGACGCGCGGGGTCTTCATCCTGGCTTTACTGACTATCGTTGTGGGCGGATCCTTGCTGCTGTTTGCCCTGCGTGCGCACAAGATCGGACTGGGTGAGGGATTTGAACTCGTTTCGCGCGAGTCCATGCTGCTAACCAACAACGTACTTCTCGCCGTCGCCACCGCCGCGGTGATGCTTGGCACGCTGTACCCGCTGGCACTCGATGCCTTGAACCTGGGGAAGATTTCCGTCGGAGCCCCTTATTTCGAGGCGGTCTTTGTGCCGCTGATGGCACCGGCGATTTTTCTCATGGGCATCGGCCCCATTGCGAAGTGGAAACGCGATGCCATGCGCGATATTGCCCTCAAACTGCGCTGGCCCGCCCTGGCCGCGATCCTACTGTCGGTCGCCGTGCCTTTTGCCATGGGCCGCTGGAGCGCCATGGTTTTTCTCGGGCTGTTCCTCGCGTTTTGGGTGGTGATCACGACCCTTGCCGGCGCCCGCAGCCGCGTTGCCAGTGCAGGCGCCGGGAGCACCGCGAGGGGACTGCGCCTCCTGCCCAGCTCTTACTACGGCATGGTGTTCGCCCATCTTGGCGTCGCAGTGTTCATCCTCGGCGTAACCATTTCGCGTGGCTACGAGACCGAATCGGATGTAAAAATGAACATAGGCGACACAACACAGCTGGCTGGATTCACCTTTAAACTGAGCGCGATCAACGGCGTCAATGGGCCCAATTATCAAGCGGCACGAGCCACGGTGGAAGTATTTAAGGGCGAGGCCCGTGTGGCCGTACTCAGCCCGGAAAAACGCCTTTACACCGTGCAGAACATGCCGATGACCGAAGCCGCCATCGATGCGGGCGTGTTTCGCCATCTCTACGTGTCACTGGGCGAGGAGGTCGAAGCGCGTGCCTGGACGCTGCGCATTTACCACAAACCGCTCATAAGCTGGATCTGGGCGGGCTGCCTGCTCATGGCCCTTGGGGGAGCCCTTGCGGTTTTCGACCGGCGCTACCGCACCAAGGCCAAGGCGGC
>CAMDRY010000126.1 GCA_945906975.1 Bordetella parapertussis
GAAGCCGGAAGCGACCAAGCGCGGCTAGGCGCCTTGCCGGCGGCTGCTTCCCTGCTACCATGCGCGGGCTTTCATATTGGCAACTGAACCCTTAACTGAACCCTTAAAGTAAGTGGCAGACCCTATGGCGCTCGTCGGCAAGACATTGAAATTATGCGATTGCAACCAGACCATGGCGCTCGATGCCAAGGCTCTGGAAAAAGCGCTGCAACTGGGGCAACCCATCCGTATTCATCACGAGCTTTGCCGCGGCGAGGCGGATAGTTTCGTCGCCGCGATGCAGGACGAGACCTGCGTGGTCGCCTGCACCCAGGAGGCGCCGCTGTTCAATGACCTCGCCGGCGGGGCCGGCGCGCCGGTCGCGCTCAAGTTCATCAATATCCGCGAAGCCGCCGGTTGGTCTAAGGAAGGCAAGCTCGCCACGGCCAAAATCGCCGCTTTGCTGGCGATGGCGGACCTGCCCGAACCCGAACCGGTGTCCAGCGTTGCGTATCAGTCGGGCGGACAACTGCTGATCATCGGCGAGGGGGCCGCCGCACTTGCCTGGGCAGAAAAACTGGCCGGACAGCTCGAGGTGAACGTGCTGATGACCGGTGACGGCAAAGCCGGCGCGGAATTGCCAAGCGAGCGCGGCTATCCGGTCTGGTCGGGGAAGGTGACCTCTGTCGGGGGCTGGCTCGGTGCCTTTCAAGTGCACTGGGAACAGGCCAATGCGATTGACCTGGAGGCGTGTACACGCTGTAACGCCTGCATCAACGCCTGTCCCGAGCAGGCCATCGATTTTTCCTACCAGGTCGACATGGACAAGTGCAAGTCGCACCGCGCTTGCGTCAAGGCCTGCGGCGCGATCGGTGCCATCGATTTTACGAGGAAAGATACCAGTCGCAGCGAGACCTTTGACATTGTGCTCGACTTGTCGCGTACGCCGTCGCTGAAGACGCCCCAACTGCCGCAAGGCTATTTCGCGCCTGGCGCCGACCCGCTAGCGCAGGCTCTTGCCGTCGCCACGCTGGGGCAATTGGTCGGGGAGTTTGAAAAGCCGAAGTATTTCCAGTACAACGAAAAGCTGTGCGCCCACGGGCGCTCGGGCAAGACCGGTTGCACCAATTGCATTGACACCTGCTCCACCCAGGCGATCGTGTCGGCCGGTGACAAGATCAGGGTCGAGCCGCATCTTTGCATGGGTTGTGGCGGTTGCGCCACGGTCTGTCCGTCTGGCGCCTTGACTTACGGCTACCCGAAGGTACCTGAGCTCGGGGCGAGGCTGAAGAAGTTGCTCAGCACCTATGCACAGGCCGGTGGCAAGGACGGCTGCGTACTGTTGCATAGCGGCGCCAAGGGACGTGAGCAGCTCGCGCGCATGGCGCGTCGTGGCCAAGGCCTTCCAGCGCGCGTCATGCCGCTCGAAGTCCATCATGTTGCTTCTGTCGGTTTGGATGTGCTGCTGGGGGCGATTGCCTATGGCGCGAGCCAGATTGTGGTGTTCGCAACGGGGGACGAGGCCCAGCACTATGGTGGGGCAATCGAAACGCAAATGGGCTTCGGCCAGACCATCCTGAACGCGCTGGGCTATGAAGGCAGGCATCTCAGCCTGTTTCGCGATCTTGAGTTCAAGGCGCTGGAAGCGGCGCTGTGGGAACTTAAGCCGGCGCGTGGCGTCGCCAAGCCGGGCTTGTTCAACCTGGCCAACGAGAAGCGCGGTTCCCTTGAGTTTATTTTCGAACATCTTGCAAAAAACGCCCCGAAGGCCATAGATGAGATTGCGCTTGCTGCCGGTGCACCCTGGGGTACGGTTAGTGTCAACAAAGATACCTGCACCCTTTGCATGTCATGCGTCGGCGCATGCCCGGAGTCGGCGCTGGTCGACGGGCGCGACAAACCTATGCTCAAGTTCATTGAGCGCAATTGCGTGCAATGCGGGCTGTGCGAAACGACCTGCCCTGAAAAAGCCATCACCCTGACGCCGCGCCTGCTGCTGACTGCTGCGGCGAGGGAAGAGCGTGTACTCAACGAGGCCGAGCCCTTCAATTGCGTCAAATGCGCCAAGCCCTTCGGCACGCGCCAGATGGTCGCGAACATGACGGCGAAGCTCAAGCTGCATTCGATGTTTTCCGGTGAAGGCGCGCTCAAGCGTCTGATGATGTGCGCCGATTGCCGCGTCATTGACATGATGGAAAACCAAAATGAAATGTCGATTCATGACGTGAAGAACCCCAAGCCTTGACTGCTTGAGATGTGCCTGAGGAGGTCCGAATGAGTTCCCTACCAATGCAGTTCGAGCCCATGCTCAATGACGAGGATCGCGCCCGTGCTGAGTACTACGCGTTGCTCGCGAGGCTTTACTTTGATGGTCCGGATGCGGGGCTGCTTGCCGCAATTGCAGGAGCGGCACCGGTGGACGCGGAGGCGGGGGCAGCTTTTGCATCCAGTTGGGCCGCGCTGCAGTCGGCTTGCCGGCAGGCCGACCCTGAGGCGGTCGGGTTCGAGTATTCGCGGGTTTTCATCAGCACCGGCAAGGCCTTGGTCACGCCCTATGCACTTCACTACGCATCTGATTCAATGAAGGAAAGAAGGTTGGTGCAGCTACGCGAAGAGCTCGCCGGTCTGGGCTTGGCCAGGCTGGGTGGGGCGGGTATTTATGAAGATCATATTGCCGCGCTTTGCGAAATCATGCGCCATCTGGTCATGCGCGGATCAACGGTTGCTGCGGCGCAGCAACAAAAACAGTTATTTATCAACTATATTGAGCCTAGTTTCAGACGGTTTTCAATTGCCTTGGATGCGTGTGATGAAACGCTTTTTTATCGGCATGTAGGGCGTTTTTCGAAGGCGTTTTTTGAAATTGAAGCGGAAGCGCTCTCCATGGTTTAGGCGTGAGCCGGCAATAGCGCAGCGGCAGCAGGCAGCGGTAGTGGGTAGTGATAGGTATTCTTTTCGGAAAAACGAGGAGCACGATATGTCGGACACCAAGGCAATTAAAACAAGTCGAAGAACATTTCTTTTGGCTGCCGGCGCAGGTGGTGCCGCGACGGTTGCCGCTATCGCGGCCAAATTGGCGCCGCAACGTGTCTCCGAAGTACGTGACCCTAATGACAAGGACAAAAAATCCGGTCAGGGCTATCAGGAAACCGCCCATATTCGTAATTACTACCGCACAACAGAAGTCTGATCGAGGATAACGACCATGACCATGCTGCTTACAAGAAAGTCCGCCGACGTCCAGTCGCCACAGGTTCAGGGCGCGAGCAAACTGCGCCGTAGTCTTGCCGGGGTGATGGGCAAAACGCTCGATCGCCGAAGCTTTCTCAAGCGTTCCGGCGTCGCCGCCGGGGTGGGCGCATTTGCCGGCCAGCTTCCGTTCAACATGATAGGCAGGGTCGAGGCCGCCGACGAGAAAAAAGAAGGCGGCAAACTCGAAGTCAAACGTACGGTCTGCACCCACTGTTCGGTCGGCTGTGCCGTCGATGCTGTGGTTCAAAATGGCGTTTGGATACGGCAGGAACCGGTTTTTGATTCGCCGATCAATCTGGGCGCTCACTGCGCCAAGGGCGCGGCGGTGCGCGAGCACGGCATGACGCATGATTCGCACCGCTTGAAGACGCCGATGAAACTGGTCAACGGCAAGTATCAGCGTATCTCCTGGGAGCAGGCGGTCAACGAGATCGGCGACAAGATGACGGCCCTGCGCAAGGAGTCCGGACCGGATTCCTTGTACTTTGTTGGTTCATCAAAACACAATAACGAGCAGGCGCAACTGATGCGCAAGTGGGTATCGCTCTGGGGTACCAACAACTGCGACCATCAGGCGCGCATCTGTCACTCCACTACGGTGGCGGGCGTGGCGAACACCTGGGGTTATGGCGCGATGACCAACTCCTACAACGACCTGCAGAACACCAAGTGCATGATGTTTATCGGCTCGAATGCCGCTGAAGCGCATCCGGTGTCGATGTTGCATGCGCTACATGCCAAGGAGTCGGGCGCCAAGATCATCGTCTGCGACCCGCGCTTCACACGCACCGCGGCCAAGGCCGACCAGTATGTGCGGCTGCGCTCGGGCACCGATATTGCCTTCCTGATGGGAATGTTGCATCACATTTTCAAGAATGGCTGGGAAGACAAGGAATACATCAAGGCCCGTGTTTATGGCATGGACAAGATCAAGGAAGAGGCGCTGACCAAGTGGACGCCGGAAAAGGTCCTGGAGGTCACCGGCGTGCCCGGGGATGTGGTTTTGCTTGCGGCCGAGACCATGGCCAAGAGCAAACCTGCCAGCATCATCTGGTGCATGGGCCAGACACAACACACCATCGGCAACGCCATGGTGCGCGCTTCGTGCATCCTGCAACTGGCCCTGGGCAATATCGGTGTTTCGGGCGGCGGCGCCAACATCTATCGCGGTCACGACAACGTGCAGGGCGCGACTGACGTCGGCCCCAACCCCGATTCACTGCCCGGCTATTACGGCATTGCCACCGGTGCATGGAAGCACTGGGCGCGCGTCTGGAATGTCGACTATGAATGGATGAAGGGCCGTTTCGCCAGCCAGGCGATGATGGAAAAGCCCGGTATCACGGTGTCGCGCTGGATTGACGGTGTGATGGAAAAGAACGAAGTCATAGACCAGGAATCGAATATTCGCGGCATATTTTTCTGGGGCCATGCGCCCAACAGCCAGAGCCGCGGGCTGGAGATGGCCAAGGCGATGAAGCTGCTCGACCTGCTGGTGGTGGTCGATCCGTATCCTTCGGCGACGGCGGCGATGGCCAACATGCCGGTCGAGGGCGTCGAGGAGAAAAAGGGGCGTTCGGTCTACCTGTTGCCTGCAGCAACGCAGTTTGAAACAGACGGTTCGTGTACGGCCTCCAATCGTTCTATCCAGTGGCGTGAAAAGGTGGTGGAGCCGCTGTTCGAATCCAAGGCCGATCAGACCATCATGTATCTGCTGGCGAAAAAGCTCGGCTTTGCCGACCAGCTGCTTGGCAAGAAGGACGGCAAGCAGACAATCCGCCTTGGCAAGAACGACGAGCCGATGGCCGAAGACATCCTGCGCAATGAAATCAACAAGGGCACCTGGACGATCGGTTACACGGGACAGTCGCCCGAGCGCCTCAAGCTTCACATGAAGAACATGCATACCTTCGATGTGAAGACCCTGCGCGCCAAAGGCGGGCCTTGCGATGGCGAGTATTTTGGCCTGCCCTGGCCTTGTTACGGCACACCGGAAATGAAGCACCCTGGATCACCCAACCTTTACGACACCTCCAAACACGTGATGGAGGGGGGCGGCAACTTCCGTGCAAACTTTGGCGTCGAGCGCGATGGCATCAACCTGCTGGCCGAGGACGGTTCCCATTCCAAGGGTGCAGAGCTCACCACGGGCTATCCGGAATTCGATCATGTGCTGATGAAAAAGCTCGGCTGGTGGGATGAACTCACGGAGGCGGAAAAGACCGAAGCCGAGGGAAAGAACTGGAAGACCGATCTCTCCGGCGGTATCCAGCGCGTGGTGATGCAGGTGCATGGCTGCCATCCTTTTGGTAACGCCAAGGCGCGTGCGGTGGTGTGGAATTTCCCGGACGGCGTGCCGCAGCATCGTGAACCGCTTTACTCGCCGCGCCCGGATCTCATCGATAAATATCCGACTCACGATGACGTGAAAACCCTATGGCGGTTGCCGACCCTGTACAAGTCGGTGCAGCAAAAGAACAAGGACATCTCCAAGGAGTTTCCGATCGTTCTTACCTCCGGCCGCCTGACCGAATATGAGGGGGGCGGTGAGGAGACGCGCTCCAATCCGTGGCTGGCTGAATTGCAGCCGGATAATTTCGTTGAGATCAATCCCAAGTCGGCCAACGACCGTGGTATTCGTAACGGCGAGTATGTGTGGGTGAAGTCACCCACCGGTGCGCAGATAAAGGTCAAGGCCATGGTGACCGAGCGGGTGGGCGCGGATCACGCGTTCGTGCCCTTCCACTTCTCCGGTTGGTGGCAGGGCAAGGACCTGCTGCCCTACTACCCCGATGGTGCTGCGCCTATCGTGCGCGGCGATGCGGTGAACACTGCAACGACCTACGGTTATGACCGCGTCACCATGATGCAAGAAACCAAGACCACGCTCTGCCAGATCGTCAAGGCCTAAGACCTAAGACCTAAGACCTAAGACCTAAGACTAAAGACTCAAGGACGGCCGGGTCAAGGTCGCCAATCAGGAGGATAACAAGATGGCTAGAATGAAATTTTTGTGTGATGCCGAACGATGCATTGAGTGCAACGGTTGCGTAACGGCATGCAAACAAGAGCACGAGGTGCCATGGGGGGTGAACCGACGCCGTGTTGTGACCCTCAATGACGGCGTGCCCGGAGAAAAATCAATATCTGTCGCGTGCATGCACTGCTCGGACGCGCCGTGCATGGCGGTCTGCCCGGTGGACTGCTTCTATCGCACCGATGAGGGCGTGGTCCTGCATGACAAGGACCTTTGCATTGGTTGCGGTTACTGCTTTTATGCCTGCCCGTTCGGCGCGCCGCAGTTTCCCCAGGCCGGCGCTTTTGGCCTGCGCGGCAAAATGGACAAGTGCACCTTCTGTGCCGGTGGTCCGGAAAAGGACAATTCCCCCGAGGAATACAGCAAATACGGCCGCAACCGACTGGCGGAAGGCAAGTTGCCCGCATGCGCGGAAATGTGCTCGACCAAGGCGCTGCTCGGCGGTGACGGCGATGTCATCGCGAACATCTATCGTGAGCGCGTGACAAAGCGCGGCAAAGGCTCCGAGGTCTGGGGTTGGGGCACGGCCTATGGCCCGCCCAAAGGCGCTCAGGCCCCCGCCGCGCAGAAGGCACCGGCGCCGGTCGCAGGAGCCAAGTCGTGATCCGCGGCAGCATCGTTGCCGCAGCCACACTCGCTGTCGTCTCCACGCTCAGTCTTTCCGCTTGCGGTGAAAAAGAGCAGGTCATTGTTTACAAGCAAGGTAAATATCAGGGTAAGCCTGACTCCAAGCCTTGGGAGAATGACCAGTTCAAGGGCAACCAGGCGCAGTGGGAAACGGCAATCAAAACGCGCACCCAGTCGCAAAATGAGTACACCCGGGCCGAATAGGACGCGATAACCATGAGATTCCCCATGTTCGCTTCGTGCAGTCTGACTGTTGTGTTTGTCGCGATGGCTTTGTCAAGTGGTGCCGTCGTCGCACAAACCGGTCAGCCTGCGCAGGAAAGTCAGGCGCAGCGCCAGCAGTCTCAGCCGTATAACAATGCACCCACGTGGCGCGATGTTCGGTCCGGCCAAGAGGCTTATACCGCGGACAAAGGGCCGGAAGCGGGCGTCCTCATTCAGTCGGGCGGCGAAACATGGCGTCGGATCCGCAATGGTCCGGTGACGGTGATTGGCGGCTGGGCGCTTGTCGCGATGATGCTGGTGATCGGGGCATTTTATAAAATCAAAGGGACCATCCCCCTGCATGACGCGCCGACCGGAAAGAAAATTTCACGGTTTTCCCCTTGGGAGCGCATCGTTCATTGGAGCACCGCGATCAGTTTTTCGATACTCGGTATCTCAGGCTTGATCATCCTGTTTGGCAAGCATGTGCTGTTGCCCTTGATCGGCCATACTTTGTTCGCGTGGTTGACGCAACTGGCTAAAGGCCTGCACAATTTTGTCGGCCCCTTGTTTATCCTTTGTGCGCTGATGCTGTTTTTCACCTTCGTCAAGGACAACCTCCCGCGTGTGTATGACTTCATCTGGGTGCGCAAATTCGGCGGCCTTTTCTCCGACGAACACGTGCCGTCCCACCGCTTCAATGCGGGCGAGAAAGTCTGGTTCTGGGGTGGGCTCGCAAGCCTTGGCCTGATCGTTGGCGCGTCGGGGCTTGTGCTCGATTTCCCCAACTTCGGCCAGACCCGGAATACCATGCAAATCGCCAACATCGTGCATATGGTCGGGTCGCTGATGTTTATTCTTGGTGCCCTTGGGCATATTTACATGGGTACTGTCGGCGTTGCCGGGGCATACCAGGCCATGCGTACCGGCGAGGTCGACGAGACCTGGGCCAAAGAGCACCATGAGTACTGGTACGACGATATCAAGGCGGGCAAGATCAAGCCCGCGGCCGCGGCCACGCCGGGCGCGGCCC
>CAMDRY010000127.1 GCA_945906975.1 Bordetella parapertussis
TTATATCAAAGTCCGGCGCTTATGATCCCGGCGAACCAGACGCGCCTCAGTCAGGCTTGATATTGGCTTCGCGGATCACCTTGGCATAGCGGTCCATGTCTTCGCGAATCAGCTTGGCAAAGCGCTCCGAACTGCCGCCAAGAGGTTCGTACTGTTGCGACAGCAGGCGCTCGCGCAAGTCCGGCAGGGCGAGCGCCTTGTTGACCTCGGCATTGAGCCGCGCCAGCACCTGCGGCGGGATTTTCGACGATCCGACCAGTCCGAACCATACGTCCATGTCGACCTCGGGATAGCCCAGCTCGGCCACAGTCGGGAATTCCGGCGCGAACTGGCTGCGCTTGGCGCCCAGCGTCGCGTAGCCGCGCAGCTTGCCGCTCTTGATCTGCGGCGCAAAGTGCGCGTAAGTGCTGATGAACACCGGCACCGTTCCCGACAACACGTCGGCCATGGCGGCGCCGCAACCCTTGTAGTTGATGTGCTGCCATTTCATTTTTGCCATCGAGCCGAGCATTTCACCGGCAAGGTGCTGCGGCGAGGCCGGGCCGCAGGTGGTGAAGTCAAGCTTGCCCGGGTTGGCCTTGCCCATGGCGATCAGTTCCCCGAAGGTCTTGGCCGGAAAACCCTCGGACACCCCGATCATGATGGGCGTGCTCGACACCAGCGCGATCGGCGCGACGTCCTTGAGCGTGTCATAGGGCACCTTGGCGTAGAGCACGGGGATGATGGAAAGGTTATTGGGCATCATCGCCAGGGTATGCCCGTCCGGATCGGCCCTGAGCATAACGTCCATCCCTATCATGCCCGCCGCGCCGGCGCGGTTCTCGACCACGCAGGGCTGGCCCAGCGACTGCGGCAGCTTTTCGCACAGGTAGCGCGCCATCAGGTCGGCGGCGCCGCCGGCGGCGTAGGGCGCGATGATTTTTATCGGCTTGGATGGGAAGTTTTGCGCCAATACGGGTTGCGTCAAGGCCGCAACAATCAACGCACACACGCTTAGTCCAATTTTGCCAACATGCATTGCATTCTCCCTGGTAAAAATGTTTGATCCGGAAATCATCTGCAACACACCATCACACCGGCTTTGCCTGCGCCGGACGCGTCTTGTCGAGCACGGTCATTGCGGTCGCCATCATCGAGGACAGGTCGGCGAGGTTGGCCGGCACGATCATGGTGTTGTTGGTGCGCGCCAGCGCTTGCCGCCCTTGGTTAATATCTGGCGCATATCCTCGACAGGATGACGAGCGCCGCGGTAGTAGCAGAAAGCTGTTTCAGACATGACTTAACCGGATGGGCCGCTGGGCAGGAAAGCTGCAGTTTATGACGCCGATCATAGATGCCACGCAGCTTAGCATGAAGCACTCACGTCTTTTTGATCAAGTACACGCTTCGCCGCCGGTCGCCCCTCCGGGGCTGGGCCAGTCAAAATCAGCTCTTGGGTCAATTTGGCGTCGGCGTCAACACGAATACCTCAGCAACTCAATTCAGGTCCATTTTTCGCTGGGAAACCGGACCGATGGATATGGTTACCCTATGGGGGGCACATCGGGGGGGCACATCGGGGGGCACATCGCTAAATATCAAGGCCGGATAGTGTTGTAATTAATTCGTTATGCATAGAACCGTTGGCGATTCTTGCAGCTTTCCCAAATTCTGAAATTGGCAATTGAAAAGCTGGCGCTTGAACTCTCAACACCGAGTTGCGCTGCATGCTGGGCTGCTGCATCTGAGTGTGATGTGGGTGGGCGGCAAACGCGTGGATCATCCGGAACGTTTGTGGAACGATGCTCGGGCTAAGCGCCCTGCTTTGGTGATCGGCGCGGGGGCGTTCGGACCGGTCGCGCCGGAACGCGGCCCTATTCTGCCTTGATTCCGGCCAGTTTGACCGCCTTGCAGTATTTCTGGGCATCGGCGCGAATGAGCCGCATCATGTCGCCCGAGGACATCAGCCAGCATGTGCAGGCTGGCACCGGCGGGCTTTTTTCGCACATCGGTCATGGCGGCCGGCACGCGGGGTGCGACAATCTCGATGTGCCCGGCAACCGTTCGATTGGCCGCCGTTTCGTTCGACCAAGACTCCGCGTGCTGGCTGTCAGTCGAGTCGGAAAATACCTATTGTCAGCAGTCCCGGCGCCAACAATCTTAGCGCCAACAGTTTCAGCGCCAACAATCAGCCGACAGTGTGGCAGTAAGGCTCGCGCCGGAGAAGGTATTGGCTTGCACCCCCAATTGGTTGATGCTGTAGCTGCCGCAGCTGTCCTTTAATTGGTCTGTCTTTGGTGTTGCAAGCAGGCTGTAGGCGACAGTCGAGGCCGCGCTGACGCTGATTTCGTAGGTGGTCGTGCCACTGCCGGGCACCGATGCGGGCAATGTGGTGTAGCCCAGATTGGCGGCTGAGCTAGTGTAGGTGTTGTTGGTGCTGAAAAACCGCTCCTGCCGGCTGGCCATGTCGAGCAAGGCAATCTTTGCATCCATGCGTTTTGCTTTTCGCACAGAGTTGTTGTACGAGGGCACGGCGATTGCCGCGAGCAAGGCGACGATGGCGACAGTGATCATCAACTCAATCAAGCTAAAGCCGCGCAATTTGGCCTGGCCGCGAAGGCCGGCACGGCCAGCTTGGGACGCCGTGCCGCGGCGCGAGTCACGCCACGTCAAGGCTCGGCCATCAAGAACTCTGCAATGTTTCATTTTCCACCACCTCACCGAATTTGCTGCCACGTAAGGCGAGAGCCAATGCTTCCCGCCGGCGGATTAATCTTGTTGACCACCCCCGTCCCCTTGCTGGTCTGGTTGACCAGTTGCGGCTTACCGCCCGCAGACACCACCGATGGGGAGCCAACCGCACTCAACTGCGCGCCACTGACACTTTGTCCGCCAAGTTTAACAAAACTGTTTGACGCGTCAGCAAAAAAAGAATTCGAAAACGCCGCTCCCGTCGCCGGCGCGAGCGCCATGGTCCAACCGCCGTTGGGATCACGAACACAACTCAATGGACTGTTCGTTGCGGGCACGACCGTATTCACGATAAAGGCGCCTTGCGAGAGTATCGGGCTGTAAATAATCTGCTCCCCCGCTGTTTGCCCTGCGAGCGCGGCGGGCAACTGCATGGTCCAGCCATACTTGGTGTTGGCAACGCAGGGCGTGCTGTTGCACCAGCTCACTGCGTTCTGGCTCGTGGTTCGATAAGCACTGATGCCGTTAGCGCCATTTGCAATAACAGTCGCTAGAATCGTTTGTTCTCTAAGACTGGCCAACACGATCGATCGGGGCCCGACAAGTGTTTTCATTTTTACCGTCGAGTTTTGATTCCAGGCATCCATATCCCAATCCCAAATGCCGTATAAGCGATGCTGACCGGCCGCGTAGCTAACATCCCCCGAGATTGTTTGTGGCGTCTGGCTTCCAGTGCCAAAATTGATAGTGAGTCGGTAGGCGGAGTCCGCACTGGTATCCAAGGTCAACGCCGCCGCCAATTTGGTGCTTATCTGGTTTTGCGCCAGCGACCCTGCGAGGGCCGTCGCAGCAACGGTCTGCGTGGGGCTAACGAGGTAGCTACCCTCACCACCGATACCCGTGCCAAGCGCCGTAACCCATGTGCCAGCCGTTACGCCAGTACCGGTAAGCGCCATCCCAACTCTGAGCCCGGTCCCTGAGTTGACGGTAAGCGTGGTGCCGGCGATGCTGCCAATGACGCCCGTCGTGCCTAGTGGTGCGGGCGTTGCGGCTGAAAACAGCGGTGTTGCAATCGGATTGCCAAATTTCGAGACAGCCCAGCCGGCTGGGCTTTCGCTCGTCAAATCGAAGCGCCAAACATTCCCCTTTATGTCGCCGGCATAAACGTAATCGGTAATGTGATCCTGATCCAAGTCTACCGGTGTGACAAAGCTGATGCCGTTAGGCGCGACGGAGCCGGTGTCCAGAAAATACAGGCTGGTTGCACCTTCATCACCGACGATCAGGATATAAATCCCGGCTTTGCCGCTTGCGCTCTCCAGGCCATTTCCGAACACCACCCCCCACTTGCCATTGTGAAAACGGCGGATCTGGGGGGTGCCGTAGGTCTTGCCTAAGTTCGGGCCGCAGTCGAGCGGCAGGTTGGCACAGCTTTTGGCTGTTATGGCCGCCGGGGTCAATTCAAACTTGACCAGGGCAGCGGCTTTAATCTCCGAAAAATTGTCCGGAGTGCTGATGTCCAGCGCATAGATTGCCGCGCCGCCCTCGCCCAAACCGCCGACCAACCAGGTGTGCCATTTTCCGACACCGCCCACCTTGTAAAACAAGTCTCCGGCGTAAGGCGTGGCGTTGACGCCAAAGATGTGCGCGTACTGGGGATTGGCATAATCCAGCGCTACGTTCGTATTGTTGTGCATGCGCGTGAGCATTGCGGCGGGCATGTAGGCGAGCACTTCGCGCCCATCATTGGGGAAGTTGGGGTTATTTACAAATACGCCGTCGGCATCGGACGCGCCTGCCCTGTAGCCGTGAAGCAGGCCGTCGTTCGCCCCGGAATAAACGACGTGTTGCCGCGTTTTTTTGGCATTAATAAACTCGGCATAGGTTTGGGCGCCAGCGAGGTTCTCGTTGATGGTGGCCTTGATATAGCGTTTGTCGCTCCAGGTGTTCGGGTAGGGCGCAGAAGGCGGCCCTACCCAGGTTGGGCTGGACTCAATAATGTCCCCCAGGACACTCGTGCGTTTGCGATATAAACCCACCCCCAAAGCATTGCGCTCATTCGTTCGGTCACCGCGTAAATAATTCAAACGACTGGCGTTCACCGGCAATGCGTCACCGTCGGTCAAAGCGGCTCTTTGCGCGGCGCTCAGGCTATTCCACTGAAAAGGAATGCCTTGGCCATTCTCCGTGTCCCAGGTCAATATGGTTCTTGCGTCTGAACCCTGCGCCAACATGCCGCCCACCCCCGTCGCAGTACAGCTTCCGCCGCTCAGCACGCAGCCGGCATCCCAGTTGGAGACCGGTTTTATGCTCACCGCACCGCTGACTTTGTCGTACACAAGATCTTGCGAGGTAAGCTGGCCCCACCAGTTGGCGGTGTGAAAAAATGATAGATAGATTTGTGTGCCGGTCTTGACCTGGCCGGCTTGCTGGGTGTTGACCGCAGCCGACGTGGATGAATACGCTGCAGGGGCGGCCTGGAAGCACGTAATTTCATGATTAGCGGAAGCGCCGCCGGTGGACGCGGCGAAGCCAAAGCGAAAACTCGCGGGCATCGGTCCGTTACCCGCGGTAATACTCTGGTCAGTCAAAACCGGTTGAGACGCACCACCGTTCGCGCTGTAACTGAGGGAAAGCAAGCCCGCTTGTGTCAGCTTGAGCTGGTAGGTCATGGCCGTCGCTTGTGGTCGCGTGGGGACACTTTGCCAAAGCGCGGCCTTTCCTATTGTCTTATACCCGTTTGCGATCATCCGATAATTCGCCAATTCCACCCCAGCATTAGCGATACCACCGACCCGCCCAGTGATACAGGCGCTTCCTACTTGAGCCGTCGTAGGAAGTCTGGTGTTGTAGGCAGCGGGATAATTAGCCAAAAGCCAGCTGGCCGCAGTATTGCCGGCCCCGCGCAATGAAATTGTCCCTGGCGTGATATTGCCTTTATTTATACCTGTATGGGTCACGTGCCCGTGATTCAAGAAATTGCCGTATTCATCCATACCCAAGCCGAGGTAGCCGCCAACCAGGCCATCAGGAGCGCCCCCATTAGAGCAGGCATACGCGAGTGCGCCGCCCGGTGCGCCAAGCTTGGGGGGGGAAGTAATAGGCACAGCCCCGTCCATGAGGAAAAAGGTCAGCCCGTCAGCCCCACTCCCGCCATAGGTGAGGCTGGTAAAGGTCACCGCAAGACCCGCGTTGGAGGGAAACGTAAAGTCGGAAAAAATAGCGCCAACCTGACTGTTGACTGCGTGGGTGAGGCGCAGCGCACCGTCTCCGACAGGGTCAGGCAAGGTGCCCGTTTTTCCGCCGCTACCTGAGACGCATCTTGGAATACTGCCGGTTCCATTGCCGGCAGTCAGGCAGGCTGCGCCGGTAGGCCGCCAGGTCTGGCTTGCACTCCCGCCGGTAAAGTTGTCTACGACAGGGATTTGCGCGCTGGCCTGAGGCGTGACACAAACAAAGAGCGCAAGAGCAAGCCAAACACCAGGCCAAACACCAAGCGCCGTGCCGTGTTTTTTCAGTTTCATCACAATCCTCCGGCGTCAATGACACCGCCTTTAATGGAATACACGCTTTGCACGACACTTATCGCGTTGGTGTTGCCGCCGTAGGCCCAGGCTGACACTTGATAGAGTTGGGAAAGGCCGCTCGGATCCGGGCCAAGAAGAGTGATATGGAAGCGCGGCCTGTCGCTGTAGGTGTTGACACCGCCATTCGCCGAGGTTGCCAATTGACCGGGCGTGTACTGGACGCCAATCTCCACAGCCGCAAGGGATTTCCATGGAACACTGGCCACTTGGGCGCTGGTGAGGGCGGTGTCGCAAATCTGGGTCGTCGGCGGTGCGGCAGACCCGTCGAGCAGGACGGTGCAAGCCGCACCACTCCCGCCGTTGCCCTGCGCCAACCACCACTCGCCGTATTGCAGTGCGCTTTGCGCAGAATGTGCTGCGCGCTGCTTCTCGCGCGTGCTGCCGGCGATATTCTCTTGCAGGGCAAAGCTGCGAAACATGCTGGCCGACAGCATCGACAGCACCAGCAAAATAAGCAGCGCCGTGACCAGCACAAATCCCCGCCCCCTGCCCGCGCGGCCTGCACAGCGGCGCTCGCCAGCCCGCTTCATGTTCTGCTTTGCACGTTGATGACCCGGCTAAACTCAATGGGCAGCTGTCCGGGCTGGCCGGCCAGGGGATTCAAGAAGGTCAAGGTCACGCGTACAGAGCGCACGCTCTGCCAGAGCGCGGTCGTCATTTGCTCAGGATTAAGATACTGGCTAATAGAACCCGTGGCATCCGGGTCTACGCCATATTGGGCGGTCAGGGCACTGATCCCCGCCACCAAGGATCGTGCCGCGCCGGCGTTAACCGCGCAGGTCAGCTCGTTGGACACAATCGCAAACGTATTGACATAGGTGAGATCGGCCCCGCTGGAATTTGAACCGCCATTGCAATTCATGCTGAAATCGGCAGCCGATGCGGCGGCGACAAAGCGAATGCTAATCTGCTGCGGCGCACCGTCCGTCCCAAACACCGATTGCCCCTCGCCCAAAAACGTGGCATCGACCGGGAAAGCCGTCGCCAGGGTGGCGGTTTGAGGGTTGGGAAAGTAACCGGCCTGCTGGATGATGATGGCCAACAGGTTCATGGCCATGCGCTGGTCATCTTGCAACTGGGACAGGGCGCTTTGCGCCACGAAGTTCTGCTTGGTCGACAGAAACAATGAAAACAAACCGGTCATCAGGAATAGCGCAATGCTCAGGCTGATCATGATCTCTATCATGGTCAGGCCCTCTTGCCTGGCCCATGCGTGTTTTGCATGCAACCTTGAAGTCACGGCTGTTAGCCTTGGCGTCACGGCTGCACCAATAGCACCAGACTCTGCGTGGCTTCCTGCTTGGCCGCATCGAGAATGGCGGGATTAACACCGACATGTCTTTCACTCCAGCTCACGGTGAGCGTGCATTCGACTTGGGTCGGTGACAGAACAACAGGGCAAGCAAGGGCTGCGGCGCCCCCGGGCAACTGCCGGGTCAAGGCCGTGCCCCATAGCTTCAAGTCATAGGCCGCCATTTGCACCGGCGTGCAATTGCTGCTTACGCAGTTAGTGTTCTGAGCCTGGAGTGTTGCGTCGCTGAGCACAGTGGCGTTCACACTCACATTGGCCGGTGCCAATCGGGCCGCCCCGTAAGCCTTGTTGGCGTGCATGGCGGACGCCATGCCTGCCGCGTGTATGGCGGCGAGGGCGCGCGATCCGGCCGTTTTGGTATTGCCAATCGCCAGCGCCTGCATCTTGGCCACGCCGAGCAAGCCAACCGCCGTGATGGCCAGCGTGATCATGACCTCGATCAGGCTGAAACCCGTGCGCCGCGGGCCGCCACCCGCTTGGCTCACAAACACACCCCGGTACCCGATTTTTGGACCGTCATGCGACCCATCTGGCCAACCGCG
>CAMDRY010000128.1 GCA_945906975.1 Bordetella parapertussis
GCGGCTTCTGTTACTAAATCAATATGAAGAATGCTGCCCGACCATTGCGGACCAAGCTTATTCGCATGCCTATCGCGCTTTTTTGTCTTATTTTTCACGATGAGCCACATCAATTCGCTCACGGGGCAAATCTTTACTGTTTTTCAAGCCGAAAGTGACAACTTTACAAAAGTTAAACCCCTCCCCCTTCCAAAGGCGTTCGGGCGAGACTGGGCCGGGCCGGACGCCATGCGCCGGTTCAAAACACTTTGCCAATGCGCAGCAAAATTTTATCGCATCGCTTTTCTCGCATTAAGCTTTGTAATACAAGGCGTTTTTTGCGCGATCAGGGCAGGATTCTGTTGCAACTTTTACGGATTTGACCTAGTCTAATCGTAGTCACAGCAACGTACCCAAGGAGGCCTCTAGTGCAACCAGATTTGCAATCCGTACAGAACCCAATTTCAGTTGGCGACGCAGCGCAGGACATCGCAAGCCGCCAGCACAAAGTGTTGCGCAACACCTACACGCTGCTCGCGGTGTCGCTCATTCCAACGGCCATTGGTGCCGCTATCGGCAGCAACATCAACATGAGCTTCATGCGCTCTAGCCCCATCATCTCGTTCATCGCCATCATGGCGGTGTTCTTCGGTTGGATCTGGGTGATCGAAAAGAACCGGGAATCCTCGCTTGGCGTCGTCCTGTTGCTCGGCTTCACCATGTTCCTTGGCGTGCTGCTCGGCCCTTTGCTTCAAAGCGTACTTGGCCTCAAGAACGGCGGGCAACTTGTGATGATGGCCGCCGGCGGCACCGCAGCGGTTTTCGCGGTGATGTCCGGCATCGCCACCACGACCAAGCGCGACCTGAGCAGCATGGGCAACTTTCTTACCATAGGCGTGGTGGTGATCATGCTTGCGGTGGTGGCCAACCTGTTCTTCGCCAGCCCCGTGCTGCATTTGGTCATCCTGTCGGGCTTTGTGTTGCTCTCCTCGGCCATGATCCTGTGGCAGGTCAACAGTATCGTCAAGGGCGGCGAGACCAACTACATCTCGGCCACGCTGACCCTGTACATCTCGATCTACAACCTGTTCTCCAGCCTGCTGCAGTTGCTTGGCATCATTGGCGGCGACCGCGACTGATCCTCACACCATTCAGGCAATAAAAAGGCGGCGTTGCGCCGCCTTTTTATTTTCAGGCCGGCTTTTTCTGGCGCTCGAACAGCGCGATCGACTCGACGTGCGACGTATGCGGAAACATATTGATCACGCCTGCCGCGACCAACTCATAGCCTTTTTCATGCACTAGAAAACCCGCATCGCGCGCCAGCGTCGCCGGATCGCAGGACACGTAAACAATCCTGGTCGGCCCGTCATCACCGATTGCCCTGAGCAATTCGACAGCCCCCTCGCGCGGCGGGTCGATCAGCAACTTATCAAACCGCGGCAAGGCCTGACAGGACGCCTCGACAAAAAGATTGGCCACGGCGAATCGAGCGCGGGAGCCCAGGCCGTTTGCAAGGGCATTGCGCTCGCCCTTGCCAACCAGTTGGGCATTCCCCTCCACGCCGAGCACATCGGCGCCACACGCTGCGATCGGCAGCGTAAAGTTACCAAGGCCGCAAAACATATCGCCTATCAACTCGCCGGGCCGGGGATCAAGCAGGCCGATGGCCCGCCTGACCATAACCCTGTTGATCGCCTGATTTACCTGCGTAAAATCAGTGGGTGAAAACTCCAGGGACACACCGAACTCTGGCAGCGAATAGTCCAGGCGTGGTGCGTCAAGCGGCCAGAACGGGTAGGCCGTGTCGGGCCCCTTGGGTTGCAGCCATATCTGCAGCTTATTGGCCTCGGCAAACGCCCGCAACATGACTGCATCGCCCTCGCCCACGGCCTCAAGATTTCGGAACACCAATACGCTGACATGCTCGCCGATCGCCACTTCAATTTGCGGCATGCATTCACGCATGGCGAGCGAGCCGATAAGAGCACGCAGGGGGACAAGCAAAGCGGACAAAAATTCGGGCAACACCTCGCAACTGTCCATGTCTGCAACAAAACTGCTTTTGCGCTCGTGAAATCCAACCAGGACCTTGTCCTTCTTGACGACAAAGCGTGCGCTCATCCGCGCCCGCTCGCGATACCCCCAGGCGGGGCCGTAAATAGGCGCCAGCATTCGACCCGCCCTGACCTTGCCGATATGCCAGAGATTGTCCTCGAGAACGCGCTGTTTGGCCGCGACCTGGGCGCGCGGCTCCAGGTGCTGCATCGAGCACCCGCCGCAAACACCAAAGTGCGCGCAACGCGGCGTGACACGTTCGCCGCTGGCGCGCTCTACTGAATTCACCTGCGCAATTTCGTAACTGGGCTTTTTTCTATAGGAGGTGAAATGCACCACCTCCCCGGCCAACGCCCCTTCGATGAATATAGTCTTGCCATCGACGCGTGCCACGCCGCGGCCTTCCCGGTCCAGGGATTCGATATGTGCCAAAGTCATGATGATCAGGCCGGCCAGGCGGCAAGAAACTCTTGCCAGTGTTTTTCAGGTGATGTCGAAAGCGTAGAGCGCAACAGCGCGATTTCACGCGCGTAAGCCGCCCCATCTATAGCCCCGCGCATGAGTTGGTAACGCAGAAACACCAAATAGGTGTTGGCAACGTCTGTTTCGCAATACGCCCGAATCTCCGCAAGCCGGCCTTCCTCGTAGGCCTGCCATACCTTGGATCCGTCCATGCCAAGCTTTCCAGGAAAACCAATCAGTTTGGCCAACTCGTCCAGCGGCACGTTATTGCGCGCTTGGTACATCGCCAGCAAATCCATCAGGTCGAGATGACGGCTATGGTAGCGGCTGATGTAATTGTTCCACTTGAACTCCCGGTCATCCTCACCCATGTCCCAGTAACGCGGTGCGCTAATGCCGTGAATCAGCCCGCGATAGTGCAACACCGGCAGGTCAAAGCCGCCGCCGTTCCAGGACACCAGTTGCGGCGTGTACTTTTCAATGCCGTCAAAAAAACGCCGGAGCAACGCTTCCTCCGTGTCTGCGGGAGTCCCCAAGGACCAGACACGAATGCTGTCCCCTTCGCGCAACGCGCAGGCGATGGACGCGACCCGCTGCATGTGTGGCGGCAAAAAATCACTTCCGCTCGCAGTGGCTGCACGACGGCGCTGAAAAGCGATTTCAGCAACATCCGCATCGGAAACCTGCGCGTCCATATTCCACAGGCGGCGCAATCCCGACACATCGGGAACGGTTTCAATATCAAACACAAGTACGGGGGTCATAAGATACCAAAAATCGTCAACAAGGCAGCGTAGCAACACTGCGCGAAAAAATACCCGGAATAAATCGGAGCGTCACCTGGAAACCCGCACCAGGCAAGGCTTTCCAGCTTATGAGCCAAAAACAGGCGACAAGGAATTCATTCCGGAAACACACCAGTGGATAAATAGCGGTCACCCCGGTCGCAGACAATCGACACAATCGTCGCGTTCTTGATATCCACCGCAATGCGCAACGCCACCACCATGGCGCCGCCGGCCGAAATACCGCAAAAAATACCCTCCTCGCGGGCGAGTCGGCGAGTCATGTCCTCGGCCTCGGCCTGACTGACATATTCAATCGAATCAACCATGGTTTTGTCGTAGATGGCGGGGAGATACGCCTCCGGCCATTTGCGAATTCCCGGTATCTGCGAGCCTTCGGTTGGCTGTGCACCTATCACTTGAATGGCAGGATTTTTTTCTTTCAGGAAACGCGACACCCCCATGATCGTTCCGGTCGTACCCATGCTCGATACGAAATGGGTTACAGCACCACCGGTGTCCCTCCAGATTTCCGGGCCGGTGGTTTCGTAATGTGCAAGCGGATTATCCGGATTGCCAAATTGGTCAAGAATCACACCCTTGCCCTGGCCGCGCATCTGCTCAGCAAGGTCGCGTGAAGATTCCATGCCCCCGGCCTTTGGCGTGAGAATAATCTGTGCTCCGTAGGCGCGCATGGTTTGCCGCCGTTCGACGGAAAGATGTTCGGGCATGATCAGGATCATGCGGTAACCCTTGATGGCAGCCGCCATTGCCAGCGCAATGCCGGTATTGCCGCTGGTCGCTTCAATCAGCGTGTCGCCCGGCTTGATCGTCCCCCGCCGCTCCGCATGCCGGATCATCGAGAGCGCAGGCCTGTCCTTGACTGAACCGGCGGGGTTGTCGCCCTCCATCTTGCCCAGGATGACGTTGCCGTTTTTTTCAACTTGCAGACCCGGTGTACGCGTCAACCGTACGAGCGGGGTCCCTCCCACCAAATCTTCAATCGTCTTGTACTTGACTGTCGCCATATCACCCTGCACCCTGCATAAAATAGGGCTCACCCGGAACCGCCGGATGGCCGGAATAACTATGCCGCCGGCCCCGCCGCCTTGAGCAAGCCACCAACATAGTGGGCGACCCCCTCCTCTACGCTAAGGAATGGCAAAACGTATCCCGCATGGCGCAGCGCCGTCACGTCAGCCTGCGTGAAACTCTGGTATTTCCCCTTGAGTTGCTCGGGGAAGCTGATGTACTCAATAAGCCCCTGCGAGGTCATGTCTTCCAGCGACAAGGCCGGCTTTGCCTCGTGTCGCCGGTAAGCGTTGATCACCGCCGCCGCAACATCGTTAAAGGCTTGCGCGCGACCGGTGCCGGCGTTGAAGATGCCCGATGTTTCGGGATGATCGAGAAAATGAAGATTGACCCTGATCACATCCTCGACCGCAATGAAGTCCCGCACCTGCTGGCCGTTACCATAACCGTCGCTGCCTTCGAACAGACGCACCTTGCCGCTGTCACGGAGTTGATTCAGGCCGTGCCAGGCCACCGAAGCCATGCGGCCCTTGTGCGACTCGTTTCGTCCGTATACGTTGAAATAACGGAAACCGGCTATCTGCGAACCGGCGTCGGCAAAACGCCGGCGTACCGCCTGGTCGAATAAAAACTTCGAATAACCGTAAACATTGAGCGGCGACTCGCAAGCACGCTCCTCGCGAAAGACCCTGCCTGCGCCGTAAACCGCGGCTGAGGACGCATAGATGAAGGGCACTTCCTCATCGATGCAAAACTCGAGCAGCGATAACGAATAGCGGTAATTGTTCTCCATCATGTAACGGCCATCCGTCTCCATGGTGTCGGAGCAGGCGCCCTGGTGCATCACCGCATCAAGGCCGCCGTCAAACTCGCCGCGTTGCATGCGCTCAAGAAAATCCGTCTTGTCCATAAACTCGGCGATATCGCAATCCACGAGATTGCGGAACTTATCCGCACGCGTAAGATTGTCCACCGCGATGATATTGGTCACTCCGCGGTCATTGAGCGCCCGCACGAGATTGGATCCGATAAAGCCGGCTGCGCCGGTAACAACAATATAACTAGCCATGGGTGAATTCTAGCAGGCTGTCGGCCTAGCCCACGCCGGCAAGTGCCGCAGACAGTTCCTGCGGCCGGGCAACAGCGGTTCCCAGCTTACCCACGACTATTCCGGCCGCCAGATTGGCGACGTGCATCGCGTCGGCAAGCGTCGCGCCGCAACCGAGCATCGCCGCGAGCACCGCGATGACGGTGTCCCCGGCGCCGCTCACGTCAAACACCTCGCGCGCCTTGGCCGGTTCGTGCAAAACACCGCTTGCCTCAAACAAGGACATGCCCTCTTCGCTGCGCGTAACCAGAAGCGCCGAGACAGCAAGCGCCTCGCGCAAAGCCTGCGCCTTTTCCAGAAGCTCGGTCTCCGACGCCCAGCGTCCGACCACCTCCCTGAGTTCACTGCGGTTTGGCGTTACCACGGTGGCGCCGTGATACTTGGAGTAATCATCGCCCTTCGGATCGACCAGCACCAGCTTGTTCTGCGACCGCGCAAGACTGATCATCTGGGCAATATGCGTAAGTCCGCCCTTACCATAATCGGACAGGATGACCACATCACAGTCGTTCAGGAGCGTCTTGTATTCGGCCAGTTTTCCGAGCAGAACCTCGTGGCTTGGGCTCGTCTCAAAATCAATGCGCATAAGTTGCTGCTGTCGCCCGAGCACGCGCAGCTTGACTGTCGTGTCGATCGAAGCATCCTTGTGGAGCAAGGCGTTAACCCCTTCACGCTCCACCAGGGTCTTTAAACTGCGTCCCGCTTCGTCGTCGCCAACCACCGACAGCAGCACCGTACGCACACCCAGCGCGGCGGCGTTGCGGGCGACATTGGCCGCGCCACCCGGGCGCTCTTCAGTGCGCTCTACCTTGACGATAGGGACCGGCGCCTCGGGCGATATCCGGTTCACCTCGCCGAACCAGTAACGATCCAGCATCACATCCCCGACCACCAGCAGTCGGGCCTTGGAAAAATCGGGAAGCTTGCTCATCCGGCTGTCCTCAAAGTCGCCCGATGGCGTAATACTCAAGACCGTGACGACGGACCTCCGCCGGCACATAGAGATTCCGGCCATCAAACACCGCCGGTGTTTTTAAACTGGCCTTGATTGCCTTGAAATCAGGGCTGCGAAACTCCTTCCACTCGGTCACGATGGCCAGCACATCGGCCCCCTCTAGCGCAGACATCGGCGAACTGGCATAGCGAATTCGACTGTTCTCTCCAAATACATGCCTCGCCTCGGGCATGGCGACCGGATCGTATGTCGTCACAAGCGCACCGCGTCGCAACAGGCTCTCGATCAACACACGGCTGGGCGCCTCGCGCATGTCATCGGTGTTGGGTTTGAAAGCAAGCCCCCAAATGGCAATGTTGCGCCCGGTCAAATCTTCGCCGAGGTAGTGCGCGATCTTGGTCGCCAGCACCTCCTTTTGCAGCCCGTTCACACGCTCAACGGCGTCAAGGATATGCAGCTGCATGCCGGAGGCGGTGGCGGTGCGCTGCAGCGCCTGCACATCCTTCGGGAAGCACGAGCCGCCGTAGCCCACACCCGGATAAAGGAAATGGTATCCGATGCGCGGATCCGACCCAATACCCCGGCGCACGTCCTCAATGTCCGCCCCCACCCGCTCAGCCATGTTGGCGACTTCATTCATAAAGGAAATTCGCGTCGCCAGCATCGCGTTTGCCGCATATTTGGTCAATTCCGCCGAGCGTATGCCCATAACGATGAGCCGGTCATGGTTGCGCTGAAACGGCGCGTAAAGGGCGCGCATGATCTGCGTTCCCCTCTCGTCTTCACTCCCGATAACGATGCGGTCGGGGCGCATGAAGTCCTCGATCGCCGCGCCCTCCTTGAGGAACTCCGGATTGGACACGACGGAGAAGGGCACATCCACACCACGCGTTTGCAGCTCCTCGTTTATGGCCGTGCGCACCTTTTCAGCCGTACCCACGGGCACCGTTGATTTGTCCACAATAAGCCGATACTCACCCATGGTGCGCCCGATGTTGCGCGCGGCAGCAATGACGTACTTCAAGTCGGCGGAGCCATCCTCGTCTGAAGGGGTGCCTACGGCGATAAACTGCACCTCGCCAAAGGCCACGCCAGCCTCAATGTCGTCGGAAAACTTGAGCCGCCCGGCGGTGCGATTGCGTTGCACCATCTCAAGCAGACCCGGTTCGTAGATGGGCAGTCCCCCTTCATTGAGGGTACGGATCTTTGCCGCATCCACGTCGATACACAGCACATCATTGCCCACCTCGGCAAAGCATGCGCCGGTGACCAGGCCGACATAACCGGTGCCAACAATCGTAATCTTCAATTCATCACTCCTGATCGCAAAGTCGGTGCTGAAGGCACAGGTGGTGAAGGCACATCTGGCGCGGCCGCACGGAGACTGCAAAAATGCGTACTCATGGCGCCATTTCAAACTCTTCAGTGCGCTTGGGCGGATAGGTTTCCCATCCGCTGCATGCCGGGCAGTGCCAGTAGAACTGCCTCGCCTTGAATCCGCAATTGCCACAACTGTAACGGGCGAGGCGGCGCGTATGGCCGTGCGCACCTTTTCAGCCGTACCCACGGGCACCGTTGATTTGTCCACAATAAGCCGATACTCACCCATGGTGCGCCCGATGTTGCGCGCGGCAGCAACGACATACTTCAAGTCGGCGGAGCCATCCTCGCCCGACGGGGTGCCTACGGCGATAAACTGCACCTCGCCAAAG
>CAMDRY010000129.1 GCA_945906975.1 Bordetella parapertussis
CATCGACCTCGCCACATCGCAGTCCGAGGAAAACCCCGTCTATTACGTGCAATACGCACACGCCAGGCTATGTTCGGTACTGGCCCAGTACCAAAGCGCCGGCGCATTGCCCGGCCCCGAAGGCGCGGACCTTTCTGTGCTCGACAGCCCGCGTGAGCTGACCCTGCTCGCGCGATTGGACGAATACCCGCTGGCGCTGGCGCATGCCGCCGAAGAACTCTCGCCGCACCTGGTTTCATTTTACCTGCGCGAACTGGCCGGGGATTTTCACAGCTACTATACTGCCGAGCGTATGCTGGTCGACGATGAGCGCCTGAAGCACGCGCGCATTGCCCTGGCGAGCGCCGTCAAACAGATCCTTGGCAACGGACTCGCCCTGCTGGGCGTGAGCGCGCCCGAGAAAATGTGATCCCGGATGAACAAAGACTACAAACCACGCCAGGCGGCAAGAAAATCCTCAGGGGGCAGCACCCTCCTCGGTGTGTTCATCGGCCTCATTTTCGGTCTCGCGCTGGCGGCGGGCATCGCCGTCTATATCAACAAGACGCCGATCCCCTTTCTCGACAAAGTCAAGCCTGCGGACAAAACCGCATCATCCAAGACGCCAGCGGTGGCGCCAAATCTGTCCGAAACGCTGAAAACCGCTCCTGAAAAGCAAGCTGGCGACAAACCGCGCTTTGATTTTTACAAAATCCTGCCCGGCCAGGAGGAACCCGTATCCGAACAGCAGATCAAACAGGCGGCGAAAGATGCGGTCAAAGCCACGGCAGAGGGCAAAGACCTGAAGGATTTTTACCTGCTGCAAGCCGGTGCTTTTCAGAACCCTGCCGATGCGGACAACCTGAAAGCCAAACTTGCCTTACTGGGATTGGAAGCCGGCGTGGAACCGACCAATCTGGCCGAAAAAGGCATTTGGTACCGCGTGCGTATCGGGCCCTATACCAAGATCGACGACCTGAATCGCACCAGGGCGACACTGGCGCAGAACGGAATTGAAGCAACACTGGTCAAAGTAAAAGATAGCAGCGCAAAAAATTAGCTTCCAGATGGCTTACGCTTAACTCGGAGACGCATATGTTGAAAATTTTTATCGCCGGACTTTTCGCCCTTATCAGCCTCGTTCCGCTCAACGCCGCAGCGCAGGGGCCGCAGCCTGGCATCGACTATGCGGAGCTCAAACAGGCGCAGCCGGTTGATTCTGGAAACAAAATAGAAGTCTTGGAATTCTTCTGGTACAACTGCCCGCACTGCTACGCACTGGAACCAACGCTGGAGCTCTGGGTGAAAAAAATGCCCAAAGATACACAGTTCAAGCGCGTACCTGCGATTTTTAACGATCAGTGGGCGCTTGCCGCCCGCGCCTACTATGCCCTCGAGGCAAGCGGCGACGTGGAACGCGTCCATCGTGCCTTATTCGATGCCATCCACAAGGACGGCCTTAAAATAACGGACGAAAAGGCCCTCGCCGAATGGCTGGGCAAAAAAGGCGTTGATGCGGCCAAATTCGGCGCCGCCTACCGCTCTTTTGCCGTTGAAAGCAAACTCAAGCGCGCGCTGCAATTGACACAGGCCTACCAGATCGACGGCGTGCCTTCACTCACCGTGCAAGGCAAATACGTGGTCAGCACAGGCAAGCACGGCAATTCGGGCACCATGCTCTCTACCGTTGAGTTTCTGGTCGCCAAGGCACACGCGGACGCCGTAAAATCACCGGCAAAGAAATAGTCACGCCGTCCGCCTGGACGGCGGGCGGCCGTACTCACCGGGATTGCAGCGGTTCCAGCGCGAGCATCGCGGCACGCCAGGACTCGATGCCGCCGCGATACCAAAGAACCCTGGTGTAGCCAAGCACACTGGCCCGAAGCGCGGCGTTGTAGGACAACCAGCACTGTACGCTGGCGCAAAAAAACACCATCATGCGATCCTTGTTTCCCTGGGTAATGCGCGCCAGGGCATCGCCAAACGCCACCTGCACCGGATCAAAAAAATTGCTGCCGCCTCCGGCACCGCTAATCCAGAGCGAACCGGGCAAGGACAAACGCCCCTCCGCTGACAGCACATCGATGAGCAAAGGCGCATCGGCCGAGGCCAGCAGCGCGCGCAAGCTTTGCGTATCCACGACAGCCGCACCCGGAATCTCAATCGGAGTAGGCGCGGTATAGGGGGCCCGGCGCAATGTCGACGACGGCCTAACGCCCCAATCGCGCCCTTCATCGGCATAGCCCTGCGCCGCCACCCCCAATGGCAGCACGCACCCGAGCAGTAGCAAACCCCTGCAAACCGACCTTGATAAGGATCTTGATAAACACAAACGCATCGACACAGCCTACTGCGTCACCCGGGCTTTGGCAATTTGACCGATAAAGCCGTATCATTTGACGCTATTCCCTGAGGCTGCCATGCGCGTACCCACCCCGATCGCCCGCCTGCTGTTGCTGCTGTTGCTGTGCACCTTCTCCGGACTGGCTTCGGCGCAAATTCAACTCAACCGCGAATACACGCGCATCGACCCGGCCGTGCCGCCCCGTACCGCCGGCCAGATCGAGGTCATCGAATTTTTCTACTATGGCTGCCCGATCTGCTATGAGCTGGAGCCCGCCTTGTCGCGCTGGCACACGATCGCACCCAACTACGTCAAGCTCACGCGCGTGCCCGCGCTGTCATCAGAAAACTGGGAACCCTTCGCCAAGCTCTTTTACGCGCTCGAGGCCACAGGCGACCTCGGCCGGCTGCACTTCCCCATTTATGACAACTTTCACTTTGACGGCATCAAACTGAACGACGAAAAAATAATGCTCGACTGGATTACCCGCAACAAGGTCGACGTGCAAAAATTCACCGAGGCCTTCAACGCAGAGACGACAAAAACCAAAGTCGAATCGGCACGCAAACTGCTGCATGATTTCAACATCCGCGGCGTGCCGACACTGATCGTTGACGGCAAATTTGTCACCTCGGCACGCCTTGCCGGCGGCACCCGGCAGATTCCCTCCGTCCTGAATCAGCTTGTGGAAATTGCGCGCAAGGAGCGGGGCAACTGAGCGATAGTCTCAGGGTGGTCATCACCGGCGCCTCGAGCGGCCTTGGTGCCGCCCTCGCCACCCACTACGCGACGTCGGGCGCGACAGTCGGCCTGATCGCCAGGCGCCTCGACCGGCTCGAAGCCCTGGCCGCGGCACATCCCGGAAAAATGGCCGTCTGGGCGGCTGATGTCACCGACAGCGCCGCCATGCAAATCGCCGCCAAATCCTTCACGAATCGATTCGGTCCGCCAGACATCGTCATTGCCAACGCCGGGGTTTCCGTCGGCACCCTTGGCGACAGCGCCGGCGACCTGCCCGCGTTCCGGCGCGTGATGGACGTCAACGTCTTTGGTATGGCCGCGACATTCCAGCCCTTCATTGAAGCGATGCGCACGCGCGGGCGGGGCAGCCTGGTTGGCATCGCCAGTGTCGCCGGGTTTCGCGGCTTGCCCGGTGCAGCCGCCTATAGCGCATCAAAATCCGCCGCAATCACCTACCTTGAGAGCCTGCGCACCGAACTGCGCGGCTCGGGCATCGTAGTGACCACCATCTGCCCCGGCTACGTGCGCACACCCATGACCGAGGTCAATCCCTATCCCATGCCGTTCATCATCGACGCCGACGATGCGGCCAAGCGCTTCGCCCTTGCCATCAAACGCAAACGACGCCGCGTCGTCATTCCCTGGCAGATGGGTGTGATCGGCTGGGTGTTGCGTCTACTCCCCGGATGGCTGTTCGAAAGACTGTTCGCGCACGCGCCGCGCAAGCCGCGTCAGCTGCCGCTATAACCATGCGGGCAAACCGGTCGACCTGATCACCGCTGAACTAACATCCTGGTATGGCAGCCGTGCAATCGCAGGGCTCGAAGACCTTGCCCGCCTGCGACGCACCTCGACCCGCTGAGCCAGCGCGCGGACGGTCTTGCCGGCCGTCCCTCAAGAACAGGCATCAATCTGCAGGTCCTTGCGACACGTAGCTGCCGGGGGCGGCTTCGATCACTTTGAGTTTGCCCTCGCCTGACTGGCGGGCGGGCACTTTCGTGTCCGAAATGGACGTTATCCAACCCTGCCAGTCATTCCACCATGAGCCTTCGTGGTGCTCGGCCTGCTCCAGCCACACGTCCACCGATTCGGGCAGTGCATCGTGCGTCCAGTAGCCATACCTGTTCGCGGCAGGCGGATTGACGATGCCGGCGATATGGCCCGAACCGCCCAGCACAAAACGCGTGTTATCGCCAGCCTGGGCGAGCAGGTGTGCACCCTTGTAGGTCGATTTCCACGGGGCAATGTGATCCTCGGCGGTGGAGACAAAGTAGGCCGGCAGCTTTATTTTGCGCAAATCAATCGGGACGCCGCAAAGGGCAATACCGCCGGGCTCCTTGAGCAGATTATTAAGATACATGTTGCGCAGATAAAAGCTGTGCATCGCCGCAGGCATGCGCGTTGAATCGGAATTCCAGTACAACAGGTCAAATGGGAACGGCTCCTTGCCAAGCAGGTAGTTATGAATGACAAAAGACCAGACCAGGTCATTGGCGCGCAGCAGATTGAAGGTGGCGGCCATCTCCCTTCCCTCCAGGTAACCGCGCTCATTCATTCGCTTCTCCAGCGCACCGACCTGCGCCTCGTCGATAAACACCCCCAGTTCGCCCGGAATCGAAAAATCCAGCAGCGAGACCAAAAAAGTTGCCGACGCGACACGCTTGTCTTTTTTCGCCGCCATATACGCGAGGGTCGCGCCCAGCAGCGTCCCGCCCAGGCAATAGCCGATCACATTGACATGGCGCTCGCCGGTCGCCAGTGCGATGGCATCGATCGCGGCGAGCGGGCCCTCGGTCATGTAATCCTCAAATCCCTTGCCGGCGAACCTGGCGTCCGGATTGACCCAGGAGATTACAAACACCGTATGGCCCTGCAAAACCGCCCAGCGGATAAATGAGTTTTTTTCGCGCAGGTCGAGAATGTAGAACTTGTTGATCCACGGCGGCATGATCAGCAAGGGACGTTTGAATACATCCTTGGTCATGGGATCGTACTGTATGAGCTGCATCAAGTCATTCTGGAACACCACCTTGCCGGGCGTGGTCGCGACATTGACGCCAACAGCGAAGGCCTTCGGGTCGGTCATCCGGATATGCAGCGCGCCGTCCCCGCCCCCGATATCTCCGAGCAGATTACTGAGTCCGTTCAGCAGGTTCTGTCCGCCGCTGTGCGCGGTTTCACGCAACACCTGCGGGTTGGTGAGCGCAAAATTGGAAGGCGCCATCGCGTCGAGGTACTGCCGGGTGAAAAAATTCACCTTTTTACGCGACTCATCCGAAAGGCCTTCCGTGTGCGCCACCGAATCCTGGATATGGCGCGATGTGATGAGATAGGATTGCTTGATATAGTCAAAAAGGAAGTGGTTCTGCCAATCCTCATCACGAAAGCGGTTGTCTCCCTTTATCGGTGAAGCAACCGGCTCGGGTACGCCTCCGGACAGCCTGGCCATGGAAAACTGCCACAGCGACATGTAGTCCCAGAACATATTGATCTGCGTCGCCGCAATCTGGTATGGATTGGCGAACATATTGGCCGCCAGATCCATGTAGGCCTTGGCGATGCCAAATTCGTCCGGCGGCGGGGCGTTACGATGCTCCGACTGACGCTTGAGAAAATCCTCCAGGATCCGACTCGACTGGCGCGCAACATCGCCGAATACCCGGGCGAGCTCGGCCGGGTCCGGAGCAAGCGGCTGGTTCATGGCTCTCTCCTTAAAGACTTCTAAACGCTGCGATAGCGTAGCACGCCCCCTGCGTCGACCTCGCGCGTGACACGGCCCTCGGCCAGCAGGTAATGAAGATGGGCCATCGCCTCGCCCATGGCGAAAAATGTCTGGTGTATATCCAGTTCGCGCCGGAACAGCGTGGTCAGCACCTCTGCCGCGCTGCGCGGTTGTGCGCACGCCTCCTCGAGTTCGCCCAGACGCAGGCGATGGTGCTCGCGCAATTGCCCAATGCGCACGTGTGTGCTGCGAAAGGGCAGTCCGTGCGAGGGCAGCGTCAGCGTTTGCACCGGCAGTTCAAGGTAGCGCTCGAGCGAATCGAGGAACTGCTTGAGCGGATTACCATCCGGATTGATGCCCCATACGCCGACGTTGGTCGAAATGCGCGGCAGCACCATGTCACCCGAAATAAGCACCCCCAGCGTCTCACAGTAAAGCGCGGCATGCTCGGGGGCGTGGCCATAGCCGGCGATCATGCGCCAGCCATTGCCGTTGATCTCCACCACATCGCCGTCCATGATGCGCACGAATCCGACCGGAAAATCCGGGACATTGCGCGCGTAATGATTGCCACGGGTCGCCAGTTCGGCAACGCGCGCCTCGTCCAGTCCATTTTTCCGGAACAAGGCCAGCAAGGCTTCCTGCGACGTGCCACCGCGCCCCTCGGCAATGAGGTGCGCCATCATGTACTCACCCTGAGGCATCACCAGCGGAACGTCGAATTTCTTCGTCAACCAGCCGGCAAGTCCGGCATGGTCGGGATGATAGTGGGTGACGATGACACGCTTTACCGGTTTGCCCCCCAGCTTCGCCGCAAACACCTGCTCCCACAAATCGCGTGTCACGTCGTTGCCAATGCCGCAGTCGACGATGGACCAGCCCTCGCCATCCTCAAGCAGCCACAGGTTGATGTGATCCAGGGCAAAAGGCAGCGGCATGCGCAGCCAGTGCACCCCGGGGGCGATTTCCAGCGTCGTGCCTGGCGCCGGCGGCGTGCGTTGCGGATAATCAAACAACAGGTCTGGGGGGGCGGGTTTGGACATGGGCTGGGGACGCAAGAATAGTTGAGAAGTGCCGGCGCGCGGACGGTTCGGCTAGAATTAGCGCAAAGTCTACTTTGTACCGATGGGCGTATTTTCCCAGAATTCCCGGAACCCAAGGTAAAAGGTAAAAACAAGGCAAAAACCGGGCAAAAACAAATCCCTTAAGTGCCAGGGAGTACCCGGTTTCCCCGATCACCAAGCCACCATGCCCGACCACAAAACCGAAGCCCAGACCTACACCATCAGCGAACTCGCGCGCGAATTCGACATGACCCAGTGCGCCGACACCATGCAAGTGCGGCCGCCAAGGAACACCACGAAGAGCGCCGGTCTGTGCCGCCTGTCCCATTACCGGGGGTCCCGATGACCGACTTTCCCGCCCTGCGCTTTGCCCATGGCGAAGACATTGACGCGCTGCGCGCAACCGTGCGCGATTTCGCCGTGGCCGAGATCGCGCCGCGCGCCGCCGAAATCGACCGCTCCAACCAGTTTCCGATGGACTTGTGGCACAAGATGGGCAGCCTCGGGCTGCACGGCATCACCGTCGAGGAGGAATACGGCGGCACGCCCATGGGCTACCTGGCGCACATCATCGTGATGGAAGAAATCAGCCGCGCATCCGCCGCGGTTGGTTTGTCATATGGCGCCCACTCCAACCTGTGCATCAACCAGATCCGCCGCAATGGCACGCCGGAGCAAAAGAAAAAATATCTTCCCCGGCTTATTTCCGGCGAGCATGTCGGCGCACTCGCCATGTCGGAACCGGGCGCCGGATCCGATGTGGTCGGCATGAAATTGCGCGCCGATTACAGCAAGGGAAAATTCACCCTCAACGGCACCAAGATGTGGATCACCAACGGCCCGGATGCAGACACGCTGGTCGTCTATGCCAAGACCGACGCCAATGCCGGTTCCAAGGGAATCACCGCCTTCCTGATTGAAAAAGGCATGAAGGGCTTTGTCACTGCGCAAAAGCTCGACAAGCTGGGCATGCGCGGCTCCAACACCTGCGAACTGATCTTCCAGGACTGCGCAGTCCCGGAGGCCAACATCCTCGGCGGCATGGGTCGCGGGGTGAACGTGTTGATGTCCGGCCTCGATTACGAGCGCGCGGTGCTCGCCGGCGGGCCACTGGGCATCATGCAGGCCTGCCTGGATGTGGTGATCCCCTACGTGCACGAGCGCAGGCAATTCGGCCAGGCCATCGGGGAATTCCAGTTGATGCAGGGCAAGCTTGCGGATATGTACACCACCATGA
>CAMDRY010000130.1 GCA_945906975.1 Bordetella parapertussis
TGGCGCTGGCCGGGCTAAAGATCCCCGAACACCATTCGCCCGCCAACCATGGTCATCACCGGCGCGATATCCATGATCTGGTCCTCGGGTATGGAAAGATAATCCTCGCGGATGACAACCATATCGGCATATTTTCCCGGTTCGATCGACCCTTTCTGTTTCTCCTCGAAACTCAGCCATGCGCCGTTGATGGTCATGGCGCGCAGCGCCTGCTCGCGGGCGAGCTTCTGTACCGCGCCGACCACTTCGCCCGTCTGGCTCCGGCGTGAAATAGCGCTCCACATGATGAAAAAGGGCCGCGGCGGCACGTTGTCGCTTGCTAGAACCAGGGGCACGCCTGCGTCGATGATCGAGCGGTAGGGCGCGTAATGCTCGCGAAGATTCTCCGCGAGTTGCGCGCGGCTCATCAACCCGTTCTTCCAGACTGTCTGCGCGGAAATCACCGTGACCGCCATGTCGAGTCGTTTGATGGTTTCAATATTTGCGGGTTTCATCGGACCCATGTGCGAAATCAACCAGCGCTTTCCGGAGAGCGGCACTTCACGGTTCACTTCCTCGAAAACCGCGAGCACGTCATCGACGGCTTTCTGATACGGCGCTATGGTGTTGACGCGGATGCCGGCGCGCGCCGCGGTGAACGCAATTTCGCGGAAACGCTCGGGCGTGAGTGCTTCGTAGTTGTAGGCCCCCCAGCCGGTATAGGGAAGTGCGGCCTTCAGAATTCGCGCGATGCCAGGGTTGCCGCCAGCCTGGATAAAAATGCCGTCGATTCTGAGCATTGCATCACCAAAGCCCCGTCCAGTCGCGGCAGGACTCCAGCCGAGCTTTTTTTCTTCAATATCGGCGGCGACGTACGCGCCTGGCGTGGGGCTGAACACCAGGTGGCTGCGCACCGTGAGTTCGCCGCGCGAATGCAATTCGCGATAAGCGCGAACGGTTTCGTCGGCAATACCGTGTCCTTCATAGGTGCTGGTGGTGCCCGCGGCGTTGTAGCGTCGCTGCGATTCTTCGAGACCTTTCACGCGCATGGCATGGTCGAAGCGCGGAACGTCCTTCATCAAACTGAATTCCAGCGTCGGCACAAAATCGCTTTCGCTGAATACGCCGGTCGGTTCGCCGGTCGCGTCCTTGAAAATCGTTACGCCATCGTAGGGCGGCGGTGTGTCCCGGGTTATGCCCGCGAGCCGCAAAGCATGACTGTTCGCGATCGAAAAAATGGGGGGTTTGCCCCAATAACCCCAGATGCCGCGGATGTACACCGGGTTGTCGGGAGAGACCGAATCCAGTTCCCATCGATCGGGCAGGCGCTTCTCCGCAAGATTGCCGGGAACGTCGAGGTAATACGGCGGATCGCCGACCGGCATGGTAACGATCCACTCGCCCGGTTTCGCTTTTTTGACTTCAGCCGCAACGCGATCGAGGATGTCGGCGATCGAACGCGCTCCCGCGAGCGAAGGGTAGAGCGTCTTGAGACCCTCGCGATCCATGTGCGCATGGCCGTCGTAGAGACCGGGCACCACTGTCTTGCCCGCGAGGTCGATTACGCGTGTTTGCGGTCCGGCGGTCTTCAGGATCTCCGCGTCGGCACCGACGGCGAGAATGATGCCATCGCGAACCGCCACCGCCTGCACCATTGAAAAGTGCGCATCGACCGTAAGAATTTTTCCATTGTGGAAAACGAGGTCGGCTGGAGTGTCGGTATTCAGCACGGCGCCGTCTGAAAGCTAGCCGGCCTTGCGCAGCGGCTGCTGCACCGCGCTCATCCACATCGCGGAGAGCGATTTCGCGTCGCTGACGGTGCCGTAGTACATCATCACGTTCTTGAGCGTCGCGTCGTGCAGGTCCTTGAACGGCCCACCGACGCAATCTTCGGGCACCACGGTGTAGTAGCCGCGGAAGAATCCCGAGCGCAGCGTCGATTCCACGCACACGTTGGTGACCACGCCGGTGCACACGATGGTGCGAATGCCGTGATTGCGAAGGATGTCGTCAAGGCGCGTGCCATGAAATGCGTCGTAGCGGTGCTTCTCCACGAAGAATTCGTCCTCGCGCGGCTTCATGCGGTAGAAGTCGTAGCCCCAACTGCCGCCTTCGCAGCACACCACCTTGTCCGTACCGCGAGAAAGATTACGCGCGAGCATGCCCGGCGGCAGGAACTGCGGCTCGTAGTTCGCGCGCACCCAGACGATTTTCACCCCGGCTGCGCGCGCCGCGTCGACCGCCACGTTGATCGCGTCAGCGATCGCGGGGCAGCCCGAGATGTCGGATTTCACCGCCTTGTCGATGTAGCCGCCTTCGGCGCAGAAATCATTCTGCATATCGATGACGAGAAGCGCCGTGTGCATTGGCGCCGCGACATTTTCCAGACCCGCCAGTAATTCCTGCATTGCGTTTCTCCTAATCCCAGACCACGCCACCCATGCCGCAGCGCATGGCAACCGTTGGTTCGTAGCACACCACGCGTGCCTTCGCGCCTTTGGCCGCGCCCCAGGGCACGAACCAGGCAAGCAGCTCGGGCGTGCCGCCGTCGCCCGCGGCGCGCAAACGCTCGAAACTGCACTCGGCGAGCGCGCGTTCGGTTTCGCCTTTTTCCATGAGCGCGAGAAACCAGCGGTCGAATTCCTCGTCGATCTGAAAGTAACGCGGGCCGCCCGGGTCGTGCGAGAGTCCGCCCGTGCCCAGCATCGCCACGCGCAGGCCCGCGGGCAGCACATTGCGCACGATCTCGGCGACTTTGGCGCCTACCTCGAAGCAGCGAGCGGCGCTCGGCACCGGCGGCACGATGCAGTTCATGTGCACCGGCACGATGGGGATGTCGTACTTCGGCGTCAGAGTCGTTAGCGGCACCGAAAAATTGTCATCGAAAAGCAGATCGTCGCGGAATGCGAATGCAATGCCGCGGCGGTCGAGTTCGCGCACCAGCGTGCGCGCTACCTCCGGATTGCCGCCAACGCGGTACTCGTCGATATTGAGCCAGTCCCTGAACCAGGGCGCCGGGCCGGTCCATGCGGGCGCGGTGCCAATGCAGAAATCGGGGGTGTTGTCGATCGGCAGATTGAGGATGTGGTCATTCGAAAACCCCAGGATCACATCGGGTTTCGATTCGCGCAGAATGCGCCCGAGTTCGGCGTAGCCCGCGCGGAGCCCGCTTTGCTGCTCTGGCGTCGCCATGTCCAACCACCCGGTGAGTCCGGGGGCATGGGCGACAGCCATAGTGCAGACGAGGTCGGCCATATTTATCTGGGCGTGTCGACCAGGGCCTTGATGTAGGCCTGGGCGGCGGCGCTTGTCTGGGTATTGCGCGCCGAACCGTGATACAGGCGCGTGATCTGGGTGAGGAAGTAGGGGTGAACGCCCAGCTCCGCCATGCGCTTGAGGTCTTGCTTGCGGAAGGCGTCGCGCTCGTCCTCGCTTAATGCATAATCCGACATCAGCCCTTCGAGGTCGTCCTTCCAGCGACGCACCAGCGCCATATCGCGGCGCACATCGAACACCATGCGGTTGGCGGGCAGTGTGCGTATGACGTCGGATATGCTCATGAATTCATTCTAGCGCAATACAGCAGCAGCATACAATGGAGTGACCGATCCTGGTCATGGACGCGGGGCACTTCGAAAGGAGACGCGGCAATGGCTTTCGGCAGTTTGAATATGCATTGCCATCGCTTCACGGATACCGATGCGCCTGAGGTGGTGAAGCGCCTGAAAGCCGTGAGATTCCTGACCCGGGCGGGATCGCCCGATCAAGCCGCCTCCGTGCAGGAGTCGACCCAGGTCGGCTACTGCTCGGGCCAGATATTTTCATGAATCTCGACGAGCGGGACCTGATCGAGGTGCCCGTCGGACCTGCCTACTCGGGCTCCATACCCACCGACCGCATGAGCTTGGCCGCCATGGGAATTTCCGACCTGACGCGCTCGATCATTTCTTCCGGCGTGCTCGGAATAAACTCAAAGCCGGCGGCGGCGAACTTCGTTTGTGTCGCGGGTGAGCGCAGGTAATCCCCCACCTGGCGATTCAGTTTGTCGATGATGGGCCTGGGCACGGCCGAAGGAGCGGACAAGCCAAACCAGGTGGCCATATCAAATCCGGGCAAGCCGGCTTCAGAGACAGTTGGCAAATCCGGCAACGCCCGGGTACGTATAAGGCCCGACGTGGCCAGCGCCCTGACCTTGCCGCTCCTGATATGCGGCAGAATCGAAGGCCCCTCGAACATTACCTGCACTTCGCCGGCAATAATCCCCGCCTGCGCCTGCGCATTGCCCTTGAAGGGCACATGCACCATGTCGATGCCGGCCCGCGTCTTGAACAGTTCGGTCACCAGGTGATGCCCGCCACCCATGCCAATCGATGCATAAAACAATTTGCCGGGCTGCGCTTTGGCAAGAGCGATGAGTTCCGCGATCGAACGCGCCGGCACCGAGGGGTTCACCGTGACATTGAACGGAAACGCGATCATCATGGTGATGGAGGCAAAATCGCGCAGCGGATCGTAGGGAAGCGATTTGCGCGACGCGGTAAGAAACACCAGGCCGGATTGCGTGCCCATCACCAGCGTGTATCCATCTGCGGGCGATTTTGCCGCGGCCTCAAGAGCAATCGCCTGACTCGCGCCCGGCCGGTTGTCGATCACCATGGGCTGTCCCAGCCGTTCCAGAAAAACCTGCCCGAGGTCGCGGGCGAGAACATCGAGCGCGCTTCCCGGGGTGTAGGGAACGATGAAACGCACCGGCCGATTTGGATAATTGTCCGCCGGGTTTTGCGCTTGCACCCCAAGTGCAAACCACGACAACGCACAGCACAGCAACAGGGCAACTCGTTTTGCTTGCATGCGACGCTCCAGAGGTTCAGATAAAGGTGGATGCGATGCTAGCATAGGCATGATGCTTGCCCCTCCCCCTTGTATGTACATCGTGATTCGCCTCGTGAACGCGCGGCACATCACAGAGCAAGGGCGCAACAATCCGACGGGCAAGCATTGATGAATGTAAGCCATCGGCGATCACTCCGGAACGATGCCAAGCGATCGGATAAGTCCTCCCATGAACTCGGTTTCGCGTTTCAGGTGTGCAGCGAATTCGCCCGGCGTGCCGGCGACTATGAAAGCTCCGGACGCTTCGAGCTTGGCAGTCACTGCCGGGTCGTCGAGCGCCCTGCGTGTCTCGGCGGCGAAGCGCTCGGCGATCGGATTGGGCATGCCGGCCGGACCCAGGAACGCCCACCAGGGTATGACGTTGAAGAAGTCGGGCAAGGTCTCGTTCACGGTCGGAATATCGGGCAGTTGCGGGAAGCGCTTGTCGTTGACGACCGCGATGATCCTCGCCCTGCCTTCGATGTGGTGCGGGCGCATCGTTCCGAGCGAGGAAAAATACACCGGCACGCGGCCGGTGAGAAAATCGTTGGTCATCGTCCCGCCGCTCTGCTTGTACGCTATTGCCAGCATGCTGATGCCCGAATGTTGATTCAGCGACTCGCCTATCAGGTGCAGTCCCGCGCCCACCCCGGTGTGAACGAACGACAGTTTGCCGGGATTTTTCTTCGCATAATCGACGAACTCCTTCACCGATGTCACCGGCAGCGATGCCGTGACCGCGAATACGCTGGGCGAGCGCAGCGCAAGGCTCACCGGCGCGAAGTCCTTTTGCGGATCCACCGGAGGGTTCTTCAACAGATAGCGCAGCGTCGCGAGACTCGACGTCCCGAACGCGATGGTGTGGCCATCGGGCGCCGCGCGCGCGACCGCCGTGTAGGCGATCGTCCCGCTGCCGCCTGCGCGAGTCTCGATGACTATGGTCTGGCCGAGCGCGTCCGACATCCTGGGTGCTATCAGGCGCAGGGCCGTGTCACCCGGGTTGCCGAGGCCTGTGGCGCTGATCACCTGAATCGGCCGTGCCGGCCAGGCCTGCGGGAAAGCGGCGCCGGGAATGAGCGCGAGTGCAAGGATTGCGAGGGTGTGCAGCGCATTTCTCATGGCTATCTCCTTGGCTATTCCAACACGACGTTGATGATGGCCGTTTTGCCGTTCTTGACGGCTGCCCAGCCCTCGCGCAGAGCTGAGTTGAGCTTAGCCGGATCCTCAACGCGGATGCCCACGCCGCCGAAGGGCTTCGCCAGCTGCTCGTAGTCAGCCACGCTGATCATCGAGCCATAGAGCAGATTGTGGCGTGCGCCCTCGCCGTCCGGATAGTCGTTTCGCTGGTTGTTTCCCATCGAACGATATCCCTTGTTGTTGAACACCACGATCAGGATCGGCAGCCCGGCGCGCTGCGAAAATCCGAGACAGGGGATCACCGGGTTGTAGTGGAAGGCGCCGTCGCCAACCAACACCACCACCGGGCGCTTTGGGCTTGAGAGCTTGACCCCGAGCGACATGCCCAGGCTCTGGCCGAGGCCGCTGGGCGTCCTGATGAAGCTCCACGGGCCGTGGTGACGAACAAATCGATGGATCAATCCGCGGTGCGAAGTGGTTTCGTCGACATAGATGGTGTCGCGGGGCAAAACCTCGCCCAAGGTCGCACACAGATTGACAGGGTGGATCCCGGCGTTTTTGCGCGCCCGGGCGACCTCCGCGCGGTCGCTTGCCTCGGTGCGCTTGTGCGCTGCCGCCCATTTGGCATTGCGTGCCTTGATAGCAGCCGCTCGCGGGCGCGAAGAGCGTTTGGATTCGCGTACGGCTTCGCGCACGGCATCAATCACTCCGCCGAGAGTGGCAGGCACATCGCCTTCGAGGAACAGATCCGCCTGATAATTCTGGTACACCATGTGCGACTTGAAGGGCATCTCATCGATCACCACGACCGTCGCATTCTCGGGCCGCGCCTTGGGCGGATACCAGGGCACCCGGTTCCTCACCACCAGCACCAGGTCCGCATCCGCGAGCAGCGGCTTGATGTCAAACCCCTGATGCAGCGGATGATCTTTCGGAAAATTCGAGACCGTCGCGACAGTACTCTCCACCACGGGAATGGCGAGCAACTCCGAGAGTTCGATCAGCCGATCGTAACTCTCGCGATCGCGCCCGCCGGATTCGGTCGTGATCACCGGGTTCGTAGCTTTCAAGAGGAGCTTTGCCACCTTCGCGACATCGGTCGCCGGGGCCAACGTCTTCGGCGCGAGTGCGACCAAGCGCTGCTTTTTCGGCGGCGTCCACGCGTGCACCAGGCTCTCGACCGGGACGCACAGGTACGCGGGTCCCGTCGGCGATCTTTGCGCGATTTCTCCGGTGCGGATCACCATCGCATGCAAGGTCGCCGGGCTGGCAGCCTGGTTGGCCCATTTGACCAGCGGCTCCATCAGCCGTTGCGCGCCGCCTACAACGCCCAGGTACGCATACCACTGCGCGCCAGGGTCATAACTGTCGTCGTCTCCATAGCTGATGCATTCGCCCGAGATCACGACCATGGGGATGGCCGCCGCCAGCGCGCTTCCGATGCCCATCGCGCCATGCAGTAGGCCCGAGCCGGCGTGCAGCAGCACTGCCTGCATTCTGCCGGTGATCAAGGTGTAGCCGATTGCCAGGTCCACCGCGAGCATTTCGTGCGAGGTGTTCAGGAATACCGGGCCGGCGGTCTTTACTACCGTCTGCCGTGCAAACGCTTCCCAGACCGGCGCCCACTCGGACCCTGGCGAGGAAAACACGTAGTCGATCCCCAGATCCCGCAGTGCCTGCGCGATCGCCTCGCCACCGTCAAGATCTGGTTTTTTCATCGTGCTCATTCTCCCTGCAATGATCCTGCCATGCCTGAAACGCCAAGTGCGACACTTTGATTTTCAACCACAGCAGTGCTGCAATGGCCCAATACTACAAGCACTTGCGGTTGCAGGGAGGGCAGCCGCGGCAAGCCGAGCAACAACCGCCTGCTCGAGGCGTTGAGCCGTGAGGCCATCGACTGGGTGCGGCGCCGCTACAGCGATTTCGGCCCTACCTTTGCTGCCGAGAAGCTTTGGGAACAGCACCAGGTGAAGATCTCCGTGGAGAGCCTGCGCGGGCTGATGATTGCCGAAGGTCTTTGGACACCACGCAATCTGCGCGATGCGCGCGTGCAGCAGCCCCGCCAGCGCCGCGCCTG
>CAMDRY010000131.1 GCA_945906975.1 Bordetella parapertussis
GGCGCGCCAGCGCCGCCGGTAGGATATTGTTGTAGAGTGCGCGTCCCGCAGCTTTCGGCTCGATGTAGAAGCGGCGTGCATCGTCCGGATCTGGGCTCAACTTAACCAGCTCCTTGTTGACCAATCCGGTGACCGTCCGGCTTATCCAGCCCTTGTCGGTTCCAAGCGCCGCGGCAAGACTATTCACGCTCGAAGGCCCGGCGATCATCAGCGCGGCGAGCAGCCGCCACTCCGCCAGAGGTACACCGTAGCGGCGCGCATACAACCTCGCCGCCCCCTTTCCCAGCGTGTTTGAAAGCACGAGGATCCGGTACGTCAGCAAGGTCCGAAAATCGTATGAAGTTACGCGCGGCTGGCGCGCTGAAGAGCGTGGCATGCTGACAATGCTACTTGACGACTGTTGTTATAGCAACTAATATGCAAAAAAGTTAGTTGTTGCAACAACAAAATACACAATCGGCTCACAATAAACCTGTCGCCCTTCCACGATGCACGATGGCACCTTGCAATTCCACTGACCGGCCCCTCATATGAATGCTCCCCATGCCCCGCGGCCGAAACCTGATTTCGGCGCGCTTGTCCAGCCTGACCGCGTCAACCGGCAGCTCTACCTGGACACGGAAATCTTCAAACTTGAGATGCAACGCATTTTCGGGCGCGCCTGGATCTACCTTGCACACGACAGCCAGTTACCCAACGAAGGCGACTATGTAACAGCCTGGATGGGACTGCAGCCCGTCATTGTCGTTCGCCACAAAGACGGGCGCGTGCATGTCCTGCACAACCGCTGCGCCCATCGCGGCGTAATGATTGTGACGGATGAGCGCGGAAACACAGGCAACACCATCCGCTGCGGCTACCACGGCTGGACCTTCCGCACCAACGGTGAATTGCTGCTTGCGCCGATTCGTGACGCCTATGCTGAGCGCTACGACATGTCCGACCACGCGGTATTCGGCCTTGCGAGCGTTCCACGGGTTGGGAGTTATCGCGGATTCATCTTCGCCAGCCTCGCCCCCAAGAACGATCCACTGCCCGATTTACCTGAGTTTCTAGGAGATGCGAAACGCTGCATCGACTTAATCGCGGACCGCTCTCCCGAAGGCGAATTGGACGTAACTGGCGGCGTTCACAAATACATTGTGCGCGGCAACTGGAAGGCGCAAATCGAGAATCTTAACGACAACTATCACCCGCCCTTCTCTCACGCCTGCACGACCAATGACGCAGACCGGCAGTTCCGGCGGCGCTATGGTGATGATACCGGCGTCCATATGGAATCGAAGGAGCAGGGCTCCAAATTCGACTCGGTCGCCGCGGTCGGCCTTGACTGGGGATCATCCTACTGCGGTCCGCGACCCTTCAAGCATGAGTCGCGCGGCGGGCCCTTGGTCGAGGCCCATTGCGCCGCATTGCGCGAGCGCCATTCGCCGGAACGGGTCGATGAAATCATGACCGATTTTTTTCACAACGTGATTGTTTATCCAAGCGTAGTCATGCAGCTCGCGTCCAGCCACGTGCGCACCATCCGACCGATCGCGCCCGATCATACCGAGATCCGCGTCTACCCCATTCGCCTCAAGGGTGCGCCGGATGAAATAAACCGTCAACTCATCCGCTATCTGAATGTCACTCACTCCGCCGGGTCGCTTATTCAATCGGACGATGTTGAAATGTTCCGACGGGTCCAGGGCGGGCTGGCAAGCGAAGCTCAGCCATGGGTATGGTTCAACCGCCATATGGCCGACGATGCAAGCAAGCGCGGCGGCGGAACCAGCGAAGTGGTCATGCGCAACCAGTACAGCTCGGGCTACCTTCGCTACATGACGGAGTCAAGCTCATGAACACCACCGTTTCAGACCTGACCGAACAAAAGCGCAGGGTCGATTCATTTCTTGTCATGGAGTCGCGACTGCTCGATGAGCGTCGCTTCGAGGACTGGATCGGCTTATTTCTGCCGGACGGCTATTATTGGGTGCCAGCCCGGCCGGAGCAGCAGGATCCATGGAGTGAAGTGTCGCTGATGTTCGATGACCGCGAAATCATGAATAATCGTATTCAGCGCTTGCGCCACCCGAAGGTTTTCGCTCAATTGCCACATTCGCGGGCAGTTCGCCAAGTATCGAACACCTGCATCGATAATATGGACGCGGACTCAGGGGAAATTACGGTGCGCTCGGTCTTTTTCATGCTCGAGCATCGACCCACACTGCCGCAGCCGATCGAACGCATCTTTGCCGGTCATAGCGTCCATCACCTGCACCCCGATGGGGATAGTTTCAAAATTGCTCGGAAGAAAGTCATGCTCGCCAACTGCGATGCGGCGTTTGAACCCCTCTTCCTATACTTCTAGAAACTTCGCCGCTTGCCTGAATATGGTGCTTCAATGGCTTCAGGACATCATTAGCATCCAATTCATCACTGATAGTACGAACAGTTATCAGAATGCTTAATCATTGGATTACAGGAATGTATTAATTATGATTACTCAGGCCGCCCCACGCATACCCGCCACCCACTACCTGGACAACCGCATCTTTACCGATCCAGCAGTGTTCGCCGAGGAGCGTGACAAGCTACTTGGAAAAGTATGGCAGTTCGTCTGCCATGAAAGCGAAGTGGCCGGCCCCGGGGACTACCGTAGTACGCAAATCGCCGGCAAACCCATCCTTATCGTTCGCGGTCAGGACCTCACGGTGCGCGCCTTCTACAACATATGTCGCCACCGGGCGGCGGAGGTAGTGCGAAAGGACGCCGGCAACGCGGAATCGTTCACTTGTTTCTACCACCACTGGGACTACGGGTTGGATGGCAAGCTACGATCGGTGGCGAAGCCCGCGGGCTATGAAGCGGTGAAACTGGACAAGTCTGAACTGGGTTTGATCGCGGTGCGCTGCGAGGTACTGGGTGGACTGGTGTTCGCCTGTCTGGACGAGTCCACGCCAGGGCTGCGAGAGTTCCTCGGCGACGTCACAGTCGGCTTCCTGCTTCAGTTAGGCACCGTGCCACTGGAGGTCTTCCACTTTCACAAGGCGGTGCTCAAGACCAATTGGAAGCTGTGGCAGGACAACAACAGCGAGCGCTATCACAGCATGCTGCACGCTTCCAACCGTATATCGTTGCCCTGGGTCATGGGCAAGACCAGTCCGATGAAGCTGCGCATTTTCCCACACGGTCATAGCGGTTACTGGACCGACGGCGAAGTCGCCAAGGTCGATTACAGCCGCGGCGGCTACGAGGGCATCATCGGCGGGGCCTTGCCAGGCATGCGCGATAGCGAGATGCGCGTGATTAACCTGTTCCCCGACTTGATGATCAACATCCGCTCAAACGTTGTGCGGCTTGACCGGATGGTTCCGCTTGAAGCGGGTGTCACGCTGGTGGAGTGGCGGGGCCTTGGGGTAAAGGGCGATAGTGCGGAGCAACGCGCGATCCGGCTCAAGCACCACAACCTGTTCTGGGGGCCGACCGGGCGCAACCTGCCGGAGGATGTAATCGCGGTGGAGTCGCAGTTTCGCTCGATGTGTGCTGACGGAGTACGTCACAGTATCCTCGCCCGCGAGGAAGACCTCAATCCGACTGACGACGCCAATCTTCGTGCCTACTACAAAGAATGGGCACGCATGATGGGCCGCGCTGCATCGGACATCGAGGTAAGCGTATGAGCACCAGTGCCCCAAACATGGATGCCCTGGCCATCGAGGCGGTACGCTCGGTGGTGCTGCGCACCGGATTGCTGCTCGATGGACACGACCTGACGGGTTGGCTGGCACTCTTTGAATCCGATGGCGTGTACGAACTGCGCGCTTACAGCACCGAAATCCGCCAATGGATGACCTGGTGGCTGGCCACGCGTGGAGAACTGGAGAAGACGCTCTCCGAAGTCGTTCAGCATGTGTGTGACCCCGCTCAACGCCGTCATGTCATCGGCGCGCCAGTTGTGACGCAGCAAGGAGACAAGGCACTAGCAGTGTCGCCCTTTTCAATTTTCCGTACATTGCCAGACGGCGTCTCATCGCTGTACATGGTCGGGCACTACGAGGACACGCTCGCGGTGCGCGAGGGTGTCTGGCGCATCAGCAGACGCACCGTAGTCACCGACACGCGTGTTCTTGATATGTTCACGCATATCCCCGTTTAAGCATCGGAGCGCCACATGAACATCATCCCGACAGGGCTTGCCGCCATTGCGTTATCAATGGCCCTATCCGCCAACACCATCGCCCAGTCGTTCCCGTCCAAACCGGTGCGCTTTATCGCCACCTCCACGGCTGGTGGGCCGCTCGACATTTTCACACGCCTTGTGGCAAGCAAAATGGAAGAGCGTTTCAAGCAGCCCATGATTGTGGAAAGTCGCCCGGGAGCGGGTGGCCAGATAGCAGCCACTGCGGTACTAAATGCCCCGGCGGACGGCTACACCGTACTCTCGTCCATTGACACCACCTTCACCGCCAATCCCAGCCTGTTCAAGAGTATGCCCTTTGACCCGGAGAAGGATTTTGTGCCGGTGTCCGTGCTTGCGAAGTTCGGCCAGATGCTGGTCGTGCCGACGGACCTGCCCGTCCGGTCAGTAAAGGACCTGGTCGAACTCTCAAAGAAGGACAACCTCAATTACGGCTCGGCCGGTAACGGACTCCCCTCGCACCTATCGATGGCCTACCTGCAGGCGGTGACCGGCATGCGTGCGAGCCACATACCCTACAAGGGCAACCCCCCGGTACTAATGGCATTGACCTCCGCCGAGGTGCAAGCTGCCATGGTGATCTCCACCTCTGTACTAGCGCAAGCCAGAGCGGGCAAGATGCGCATGCTCGCGTACTCTGACGTGACCCGCTCTGAGGTCGCGCCCGACGTGCCCACCATGACCGAGCAGGGATTCGAGGGCTTCGAAGTACTGTTCTCGTACGTAATGATGGTCAAGGCTGGTACCCCGCAGGCGGTGGTGGACGCACTCCACGCTGCCGCCACCGAGGCGGTCACCTCCACCGATATTCGCAATAAATTGCGCGGCGTGGACACGGTGCCCATCGCCCTGTCGCAGGCCGATTCAATCGCTTGGCTCAAACGCTACCGCGCGAAGTGGGACGGCGTGATCAAACCGATGAACATAAAAACAGAGTAGTCGAGTGCTCAGTCCTGTTGAGGAAGTCGTTCGCGATTTGGCAAGTTCTCGACAACTGTGGGCAAGGCGGCATTGAAGGCCCCGCACGCGATGATTAAGGTTTTGACGCGCATTTCAGGATAACCGCGCCAGATCACAGCAGAAGTACTGTAAGGACATACAGTTAAAAGTGCCGAGCGCGTGAAACTCCCCCTCGACTCGGCAATTTTTCTCACTGCTTTGGATCGAAAACCCGTCGCTTGAGCCAGGTTTAGATCGCCCTCCAGGCATCCGTATCAGCCCGATGCGCAGCGCCGCCTTTAATAAGGAAGCCTCTGCCGCTTGCGTGAGCAATCAGTTAATTTTCAGGCCTGCCGCCTTGATAACGTTCGCAAACCTCGCGAGATCCGCCTTGATCAGGTTCTGCAGGTTTTCCGGAGAGCCGGCAACCGGATCAAAGCCGGCGGTTATCAGTTTTTGCCTGGCCGTCGGATCTGACAAGGCCTTTTTGACCTCCGTGTTGAGCCGCTCAACGATGGCCTTTGACGTTCCCGCCGGAGCATACAGGCCGAACCAGTTGCCAAACTCAAGCTCCGGGAAACCCAGCTCCCGGACCGTGGGTGTATCGGGCAAGAGAACAGCCCGCGTCGGAGAAGTCACCGCCAGCGCATACAGCTTTCCCTGCTTGACATAATTGGCGTAGGGCGTGATTGCGGTGATGGAGAAATCGATCTCGCTCGTCAGCAAGGCCTGCAGCATTGGCGGCGACCCCTTGAACGGCACGTTGAGCATGTTGAGCGGCGTATCAAGCTTGAGTTTTTCACCTGCAAGCATGTGTATTTGCGACGATGTTCCGAAGGTCAGTTTTCCCGGATTCGCCTTCGCATACGCCATCAGGTCTTTGAAGCTTTTCGCCGGCGACTTTTCGCTCGCAACGATAAACAACGGCTGCCCCCCGACCTGCGAGATCGGCACAAAGTCCTTATCGGGGTTGTAGGGCAGCTTCGAAGACCGCAGCTGGTTGATGGACATTGCCGCGTCAACAGCCATGAATAGGGTGTACCCGTCCGGGCTCGCCTTGGCCACCGATTCAGCCGCAATCACGTAATTGCCGCCAGGCCGGTTATCCACAACGACGCTCTGTCCCATACTCTCTTGCATTCGGTCGGCAAGCACGCGGGCAAGAAAATCGGTGCTGCCGCCCGCCGGAAACGGAATGACGATACGAATAGTCTTGGATGGGTAGTCCTGCGCCCCTGCCATGGTGAATCCGAAACACGCGACCAGCATGGCCAGTATTGGCAGCATCTTGCGATTCATTATTACTCCTGTTTAAAATTCAGACTGCCCCAAGACCCCCGCCAAGCGGCGTTGAACAATAAGGCCCGCCTGCGGTTCGGGGCGGCTTACTCTGGATCACCGGCGGTGAGGTAATCCCACATGCGTTCGGCGACGCGCCCACTCCATTCACTGCGCTTGGATGCTTCCTCAGCAGTGAGTAGCGGCCCCAGCGTGGCCTCCCCGGCTGACAGAACGCCCAGTTCAACGCGGCACATATCCTCAAGAAACCAGGCGAGCGTTAGCGCCTGCTTCATGTCGGCACCGGCCACCACAGCGCCGTTGGCACGCAGAATTACGCCATTCAACAGCCCCATTGATGCCGCCACACCCGCGGCGACTTCATCGGAACGCATCAGCGCCGGCGACGGCCAATAAGCGGGCCGCGGATAAAAAAACGCCCCGAAACCGTGGCGCACCTCGGGTGCCCGGCCCAGGGCTGACATAAGCATCACATTGGGCGGGAGTACGCGACACACGGCGCCGACGTCCGGGCGCCGCTGGTAAATCTGCTGATGAACCCGCACCTCGCCCAAGACCCCCTCGGGCAAAGCGCCGGAGATCGGTACAACCGTGCCGTCCTCCCCTGGCGCGATCGTCCCCATCGGCTTTGCCGCGCAGACCAGCAATTCGGCCTCGTTAAGGCGTACCGAACAGTGTCCGTAGGGGCCGACAAGGCCGCATTTCGCGAGGGCCCTGGCTGCCTTCCTGACGGTTATCTGGGCATCACGCATGCCTTGCCCGATCAAATGAGAACAACCGCACGAACCGGTGAAGCTTCCGCATCAACAATCTTGAGCGGCAGCGCCACCAGGGTGACGCGGCGTTCTCCGACCTGATTCAGATTGATCAGCGACGGAAGCGTGACCATGCCAGCTTCGCTAAGCAATCGAAGGGCATTCCAGAGCCGCGGCTGGTTTGGCAATTTTTCCTCCGCACCGTGATAGCAGTCAAATCCCAGCAACGGTACCTTACGCGCAATCATCCACTCGATGGCGCTTGGGGTCAGATACGGCGAACGTTTTGTCCAGTCATCTTTCATATAGGTCTGATTGACGTCTGTCCACAGCAAGACCCGGTCACCGGTTTGAATGAATTCACCGACGGCTTTTTCAAGCTCCGCTGCGTTGATTTCGCCGCCGGGAACAAGATGCCTGAAATCGGCAAGCACGGCAGGGCCGACAAACACGCCCGGGTCGAGGTCCGTGATTTGCGCCGCGCCCTTGGTGTTGTGCTCGGGTGCATCCACGTGGCTCCCGGCGTGCAGACGCATATGAACCCCGCGGACTATCTGCTCGCCACCTTCAGCAGAATCGTGCTCCTTTAACACCTCCATCTGGAACTGCATATCCTTTTTAAATCCCGCCGGCGTACGCATGGTGAATTTCGTGTTTTCGAGCGCCAGACTGATGTCCACAATCCTCTTTATTTCAACCGCCATCCTATCCTCCCATTGGTAAGTCACAACATTCTATTGATTTAATTTTAAACCAACCTATCAATTCAAACGCAAATCCAGTGGTTAATAGCCGCCAAGCAGCATTTTGGAATTGAGATCGTTACCGCGTCCATAGACCGGCTTAACTACGTCCGCCCTTGCGGCGACCTTGGGCTGAAGCCAG
>CAMDRY010000132.1 GCA_945906975.1 Bordetella parapertussis
CGATGACTATGTGTGGTCGGTGCTCGGGGCGGGTCGCAACCAGATGCCCATCGCGGCCATGTCGGCGGTGATGGGCGGCAATGTGCGCGTCGGCCTGGAAGATTCGCTCTGGGACGGCCCCGGCACGCTGGCCAAAACCAACGCGCAGCAGGTCACGCGCATCCGCTCCATCATCGAAGCCCTGTCACTTGAGATCGCCACGCCCGACGAGGCGCGCGAGATCCTGCAGTTGAAGGGAGCGAATAATGTCGGGTTTTGACGGTCGCTGGCAGGGATGTGATGGAGTGGACGGCGCATCTGGAACCGATGGGCTGTCGGGTAACAGGCTGAAAAGCCAGGACTGGCGCGGATCTTCAGCCTATTAGCTGTTTTTGAAGGCTATGTAGCCTGTCTGGTGAGGAGGGGCACATCCACCGCGCGCGCCGTATTAGGCTAAACACGGTTTGTGCATTGTGGGCGGGCCTGATTTTCCTATATCCTGCCCGGAACAATCTGAAATACATCCATCGAGCGTGCAGAAAAGGTTTTCATGCCAACTAAACAAACGCTAGCACAGATGTGGTCGCAGGTGCTGTCGCTTTCGGCGCTGCGTGAGAATGAGAAGGTCATCGTATTGGATGCCATCGGCGAGGGCAGCCCCTATCGCGACATCGCCATTGAGGCCGCCCGCTCCACGGGCGCGAATGTCGCATGCGTTCTCGTCCCCCCTTTGGCACGGCTGCCGGATGCCGCAGTCCCCGCCGTTCGTGAGGCGGATCTGATGATCGATCTAGTCTTTAGTCATGATCCGCGCATTCGCCAGTTTGGACGCGATTCGGGACTTCGGACGTTGGTGGTGCTCGAGCCGCCGGAAATCCTTGAACGGTTGATGCCGATTGCGGATGACAAGCGGCGGGTATTTGCCGCCCAGGAGGCGATCGGCAAAGCACGTCTTTTGCGCGTCACCTCTCCGGCCGGGACCGATTTCATCGGCCCGCTCGGTCAATTGCATGGCAACTGCCAGTATGGTTTTGCCGACGACCGCGGTCACTGGGATCAATGGCCGGGCTCTTTTGTGACCACGTATGTTAACGATGGCGCGGCAGAAGGCACCATCGTGGTTGACGCCGGCGACATGATCTTTCCGTTCAAGGAGTACGTGCGCAGCCCGATAAAACTGCGCATCGAGAAAGGGTTCATTCGCGCGATAGAAGGTGGATTCGATGCAAACTTCATGAAATCGGTGCTCGATAGTTACAGTAATCCGGATGTATTCGCCGTGTCACACCTAGGCTGGGGCCTTACCCCGAAGGGCCGTTGGGACGCCCTCGGCATGTACGACAAAAAAGCGACGGAGGGCCAGGACGGACGCGCGTTCTACGGTAATTTTCTATTTTCGACCGGACCCAATTTAAGCGGAGGTGGAGCGCGCGCGGCACCTTGCCACCTCGACATTCCATTGCGTAACTGTTCAGTGTACCTTGATGATACGCCGATGGTTCTTAATGGAGATGTGATTCCGCCTGACCAGCGCGCGGCATAAATACTCCAACGACCATATACTCTAACGCCAATCGGGCGATTCGAGACCATGTCGCGAAGCGCCCACCCATCAGACTGGACCCAGCCGTGTACAGCATCGCAATCCATCGTAAGGTCGTAGTCGACGGCACCCTTTTACATGTCGCCGAGGCAGGTAGTGGGCCGGCGCTGGTGTTTTTTCACGGACTGGGCTGGACGCACGCGTTATGGGCTGCCGCCTTCGACCGCTATGCTGATAGATATCGCGTCATTGCCGGCGACACACGCGGGCATGGACAGAGCGGCAAGCCCGAAGGACCGTATTCGATCGCCCGCTTCGCGGCCGATTGGACCGGCGCGCTCGATGCTCTCGGCGTCGAGAACCCGATCCTTGTGGGCTTCTCGCAAGGCGGCATGATCGCGCAGCAGATGGCTGTCAACGCGCCCTCCAGATACAAGGCGCTCTTTCTCGCCTGCACCACATCCGCCACAAATCCGGTGGGATTCGCGAACATGGCGGCACGAATCAAGGCGATGGAAACCGAGGGCGCGGCCGCAGCTGCGCGCGTGGCGCTTGAGTCGGTATTTTCACCCGCGTATCGAAGCACCCATGCCGCGCAGATGGAGCAGTTCATCCGGTGGCGAGCCGCCGCCGACCAGGCCTCGCTCGCTAGCGCCATGCTGGCGACAAGGGACTACGACGTCCGCGCGGCGCTCGGGTCGTTGTCCATGCCAAGACGCGTCGTGTGCGGCGGCGCAGATGCGTTGACGCCACCCGCGCGTGTCGCTGAAACCGCAAGCGCACTCGGGTCCGTGTTGCACACCATGGAAGGATCCGGCCACATGGCCCAGATCGAACAGCCGGGCCGGTTTTACGCCGAGCTCGATTCGCTTCTATCAGAGGCTGCGAATGACTCATAATTTCCTCCCGGGTTCAAGTCTCCCGGCCTACAATGCTGCCCTGATATCAAGAGTGACGTCCATGAACCGATCCTGCCGTTGGCTGTTTATGTTGATTGCGTTTGCCGCCGCGAGCGCCAATGCGCAGGTTTATCCCAGCAAGCCGATTCGAATGCTCGTGCCGTTCCCGGCGGGTGGGGCCGTCGACATTACCGCCAGGGCGCTATGCGCAGAATTAACGCGATTGCTGGGGCAACCGGTCGTAGCCGAAAACAGGACCGGGGCGGGCGGCAACATTGCCGCCGAGGCGGCGGCTCGTGCCGCCCCAGACGGCTATACGCTGTTGATGACCACTTCGGCAATCATGGCGGTGAACCCGGTTCTGTACGCCAAGATTTCGTTCGATCCGGTCAAGGACTTTGCGCCGATCTCAGTCGTAGCGGCCGCCTCCAACGTGCTCATCGTCCATCCTTCGCTGCCAGCAACGTCGGTAGCAGAACTGGTCGCCCTCGCGCGTGCGAATCCCACCAAGTATTCGTACGGCTCCTCCGGTAATGGCACGTCGACACATCTGGCGGCGGAGATGTTCAAGATGATGACGGGGGTTGAACTGCTGCATGTGCCCTACAAAGGCGGGCCACCGAGCCTGATGGACCTTGCCGCGGGCCAGGTAAATATGGTCTTTGAATTGCTCCCTACCGCCGTGCCGCTGATACGTAGCGGCAAGGTCAGAGCGTTAGCGTATGGTGGCCCGCGTCGCTCGCCGCTCCTGGCCGAGGTTCCGACCTTCGCCGAGTCAGGGCTCTCCGGATACGAATCGACGGTCTGGTTCGGCGTGGTGGCGCCCGCCGGAACGCCCGCACCCATCGTGTCGCGCCTGGGCGCGGCGATTGCCCAGGCAGTGAAACAACCGGACCTCGGAGAGCGACTGACCAACATGGGCTACGAGGTGTCAAGCACGACACCGGAGCAGATGAGCGAGATGGTGCGCGCTGAAATTCCCAGGTGGTCGCGTGTTGTCAAAGCGGCCGGCGTCAGGATCGAATAATTTAAGTTCATCATAACGCGGGAACTTTGGGTACTCTAACGACGGAGTACTATCGCTCGCGGAAATGAAGATGTCCTATGTGAAATGATCCGCCGTGGGCGACGGTGATGAACAGACCTGGAAAGGCTGGGGTATGGCAGTCATCAAGATCAGCAGGAACGAAATCCCGGATGGCGGCTGCAAGATCGTCGAGGTGAGCGAACGGCTGCGCGTCGCGGTGTTCCGAGTGGGGGAGCGGTGTGCGGCGATCAACAACCGGTGTCCGCACCGCGGTGCTTCCCTAGGCGAGGGTGAGTTCGATGGGACCACCGTGAAGTGCCCCCTGCACAGTTTTCGGGTCGATGTTTGGAAGGGCAAGGGAAATGCGGGCAAACCCGTGCAGACCTTTCCCGTGACCGTGGAAAGTGACGAGGTCAGCGTCATCATTGATGATGCTGCACTATAGCGGGTTTGCCGCGCGCGCCCACTGCAGGCCATTGTGATGATGCACGCACACATTCCGAGTTGGTCGCGGGCCGTCACAGCGGCCGACTTCAAAATCGAATAATTCTTTTTTATCAGAAAGGCAATCATGAGCACAACTGCAGTATCCGCCGAGAGCGTCCAAGCCGCACTTGACCGCATTGCGAAGATTCAACTGCAATATTCGCGCTACAAGCACCCGCTTTGGAAAGGGTTAATGGAGGGGCATTTCGAGCATCATCAAGTGCGCGAGTTCCTTCGCCAAATGAGCATCATCCCCCTTTACAACCATCTTTATCACGGCCCTTTGTACGTGATCTGCCCCGACCCGGAGTGGCGAGAACTGATCGCCGAGGTGGTGTATGAAGAAGGCACCGGCCGCTTATTCGCCGACGGTCAGCCGCACTGGAAGCTCTGGTTGCGCCTGGGCAATGTGTTCGGAATTTCCGACGACGAGATGTGGAATGCGGACTTGTGTCCCGAGGCGATTGCCTATCGCGCATTCAGCAACCGTATTTGCAGCGGCGATTTTCTAGAGGGCGTATCCGCGCACATGCTCGGCGCGGAGGCACAGGTGCCGGGTGCGGTCGGGAGTGTCTCCCAGGGTTTGAAGAAAAAATTCGGCCTGAGCGACCATGACCTCGCCTTCTATATCGTCCATAACGAAGCCGATGCCGAACACTCCGATATCGGAGTCAAGTTGTTGGGCCGCTTCGCGAAAAGCGACGCCGATTTGGAGCGCGCGGTTAAGGCGGCGACAGAAATGGTGCTCGTGTCCCAAGTGCTGTTTGACGCCATTCATCGCCGAGTCTTGAGTGCGCACTGACGCCCACACGCCGGCGACCAGCGAATGCGCACTGCTCCGCTGAGGATATCTTGGGAAAAACGTTGGCCTTGCACAAGGAGTGAATGACAAAGCCGCCGTCCACCACCATATTGCGACCCTGCATACAGGTGACCGAGGCGGTGGCAAGCAAGCCTATGACTTCGGCGATTTCTTCTTCGGTGCCAAGACGTTCGGCTGGATTGGCTGCGAGCTGTTGCTGTAGCAGCTTCGGCCCGCTTGCGAGTTGCACCTTGTAGTAATCGGCGGTGTTCGCGGTGCGGTAGTCATCGCGTCATTTGCGCATATCGAAGGGGTACGGCTGGATCACTTGTTGTCTTAGGTCGGTGGCGGTCTGAATTGGCAACTCGCTACCCATAGACAAAACTGCTATGCTCGAAATGCATGTCACCCACTCGGGCTGCTGCGTGTGGGGCAGTTTTTTGGTGCGAAACGATAATCGACTGAACGGAAGGGCATGGCAAAACTGAATCTCGATCCGGGCGCGATGGAGCGCACGCGGGTCTACAAGATTATCGCCGGTGCGGTGGTGCCGCGGCCTATCGGGCTGATATCCACCGTGGGGCGCGATGGACAGCATAATGTGGCGCCCTTCAGCTGGTTCAACGCGCTGTCTGCGGACCCCCCTTATGTCTGCCTCTCCATTAGCACCCGTATTCCCGACGGCCGTCCCAAGGACACCTTGCGCAATATTCTCGATACTGGGGAATTCGTCGCCAATATCGTCAGCGAAGATATCGCTGTGGCGCAGGGCGTTTGCTCGGGGGACTATCCACCGGATACCGACGAGTTCAAGATTTCCGGGCTTACCCCAGCGCCCTCGATCCGGGTCAAGGCTCCCTTGGTGCTTGAGTCACGGGTGAATTTCGAGTGCAAGGTGTTCCAGACAATTCCGCTGCCCAGGAGCAGCTACACAATGATCATCGGTGAAGTCGTGTACATGCATGTGGATGAGGACGTGCTCGAGGAAAACGGCAGGATACGCCTGGACCGGTTGCGGCCGGTTGGTCGGTTGGTCGGCAACGCCTACTGCACCACGCGCGACGTGTTTTCTCTCGAGCAGGACACCTTCGCCACGCTGGGCAAGCTTCCGGTCAAAGGATAGAGCATGCAATTAGCAATCCAGTCGGGTCAAAAAACAGGAAGCTACTGAAGATATTAATGGCGCCCGGGGAGTCCCGAAGACCCTATGTCTAAAATGGAAATTACCGAGAAATTTCGGAAACTTGCAGAGGGTCGATGGCCTTCCAATAAGACAGAGCAGATTATTGAGGCTGTCGACAATCTTTGCGAGATTCAATCGTAGGCTCCAATTTTCGACAACCTGTGTACCTGATATTTTTTACCAGACCCCTGATTCAATTTCTTAAGAATTTTTTAAAGCCATCGCCCAGTCCGTCGCCGCAGCAACGCCATAGCTGACGGCCAGCGCCAAAATCAGTACTGTGAGCGTGCGCGTCATACCCTTGGGAAAGTCACTGCCATCCATATAACGATTGGCGAAATGCTGTGCGACGAAAAAGGCCATCGTCGACAGGATGAAGCTGGTGATGGAAAAATTTTCAAGACCCATGGGATGGGGAAGCGTTTAGTGGAGTGACAGGGGGCCTGATCGTGCGCCCTTGGGGGCGGATGGAAGACGGCGGACCGTGGGAAACTTGCGCGGATGCGGCGTCGGGTCAGGTTCCTGCCGGCTGCGCTACTCGTGAATCAAGCCTTTGATGATGTAGGCGCCGGATTTCTCGTCCTTGTCGATATCCAGCAGTTTTCTCATTTTGGCTTCTTCCAGCAGGTCGCCGAAGGCCTTGAAGCCGTAATAGCGTTCATTGAAGCTGGGTTTCCGGCGCTTCAGGGTCTGCTTCACCATCGAGCCCCAGATTTTTTCCTCGGCGCCGCGCTCTGCCAGCAGGGCTTCTATGGTTTCGATGACGTAGCCTATGGCTTCTTCCTTTTTTCCCTGCTCGGGCTTGGCCGAGACGGGCGTGGCCTCGACCTCGGCCGGTGCGGCGGCGCCAATGGCGTGTGCGTCACCCTTGGAGGCGGCACGCTTGCGTATGGGTTTGGATTTTTTGATGGCGATGAAACGGCCCTGGGTTTCACGCACCAGGTCGTCGTAAAAAATGAACTCGTCGCAGTTGCTGATCAGCAGGTCGGAGCTGGAGTTTTTTACGCCGACGCCGATCACCGTCTTGTTGTTCTCGCGCAGTTTGGAAACCAGCGGCGAGAAGTCCGAGTCGCCGCTGATGATGACAAAGGTGTCGAGGTGGCTTTTGGTGTAGCAGAGGTCGAGTGCGTCGACGACCATGCGGATGTCGGCCGAGTTCTTGCCCGACATGCTGCGGTGGGGAATTTCGATGAGTTCGAAGGCGGCGGCGTGCATGTCCTGCTTGAAGGCCTTGTAGCGCTCCCAGTCACAGTAGGCTTTTTTCGACACGATGCTGCCTTTGAGGAGCAGGCGTTCGAGCACCTTGCTAATGTCGAATTTGTCGAATTTGGCGTCGCGTACCCCCAGCGCGACGTTTTCGAAGTCGCAGAACAAAGCCATTGTTTTTGTTTCGTTTTGTGTACTCAATGCGGGCTCCGGATGGGGGGACTGACGCCATTATGGCATTCCCGGCGGGGGGCGGATTTTGTCCTCGGGCGGGCTCAAGTCCGGGCGCGGTGGTGCCGATAAACAGTGCATGGGAGCCGCAAGCTTCCCCCGGACCCGCAAGGGGCGGGTCCGGGTTCTAACATCGCGGCAACGCCGCTCAAAAGGGAGTCTTGCCATGGAAACCGTGGAACAGGATTTGTCCCATGCCCATCCGATGTTTGTCATCGATGGCGCGACGGTTCCGGGGGCGTTGTTCAGCGTCGGTGAGGCGCAGGACACGCCGGCGCAGTTGCTCAACACCATTGTCGTCGAGGCTTATCTGCTGGGCGCGACGAACATCAAGGTCGAGGCGGATGAAAAGGGGGCGGGCGCACACGTATGGTTTGGCATAGACGGCGTGATGCTCGATTACATGCAGATTCCGGCACACCTGCGCGAGGCCTTGTTGTCGCACGTCAAGATGATGTGCGGACTCAATGATGCCAGGCGGCGCATCGCGCAGATCAGCCGCATTGATTTTCAGCAGGCGGGCGGGGAGAAAATAGAACTGCGCGTGGTGACGCTGCCCGACGGTGCTGGCGGCGAAAATTTGCGCTTGCGTTTGATGCGCACACCGCCGGTGCTGATGGCGTAGCGCCCTGCGGGCGAAGTTTGCTT
>CAMDRY010000133.1 GCA_945906975.1 Bordetella parapertussis
GCAAGAGCGTCAGCAAAAAAACGATGAGCAAGAAGATCGCGGGCAAGGCCGCAAAGGCGCCGCTGTTGTTCGCGGTGCGCCACTCGAAAATTCATGGCAAGGGGGCATTTTCCCTCACCACCATCCGCAAGGGCACGCGCTTGATCGAGTATGTCGGCCGTCGTATTCCAGAGAGCCTCGCCGACGAGGTTTATGCGGAAGAGGACGGCAAGCCCTCGCACACCTTCTTGTTCGCGCTCGAAAATGGCGATGTCATTGATGCCACGGTCGGTGGCAACAGCTCACGCTGGATCAACCACTCCTGCGCGCCCAATTGCGAGGCGGTTGGGGAGGATGACGAGGGCGAGGAGCATATTTTCATCGAAGCCATCCGCACCATCAAACCGGGCGAGGAACTGGCGTACGACTACAGTTTCGAATTTGACGAGCCGCATACCAAAAAACTTGCGCAGAAATATGCCTGCCGCTGTGGTGCGCCCAATTGCCGCGGCACGATTCTGGTGAACAAAGAGCCGAAGAAGAAGGCGGAAAAGGCTGCGAAGAAGACCGTCAAGAAGACCGTCAAGAAGACGGTCAAGAAAGCGACCAAGACGGTGGCAAAGCAGGTGTCCAAGACCGCAGGCAAAAAGGCGGTAAAGAAAAGCAAGAAGGCCAAATAAGCGCTGTCACGGCACACGCCGTGAAACCAGGAGCCGGGTATTTTGCCCGGCTCTTTTTCATTCAGCCGGTTTTTTGTGCCGCAACCGATGCCGCAGTGGCATACACCGCACGCGCCGCGTCCACACCGGCGCCGCGCGTCAGTTTGAAGCCTTCAGCGGCGAGCACTGTTTCGAGCGCGGCCAAGGTGATCAAGACCGCATCCTTGCGCGCGTTGTAACCCATCGCGCCGATGCGCCAGATGCGGCCCTGCAACTGGCCGAACGAGGTGCCGATCTCGATGTTGAAGTCGTTGAGCAGGCCAGAGCGCACGCGCTCGCCGTTGACGCCTTCGGGAATCCACACGCCGGTGACGTTGGGCATCTTGTTGGTCTTGTCGCCGAACACTTTGAGCCCCATCGCTTCGACGCCGGCGACGACCGCGCGGCTTCCGGTCGCATGCCGCGCAAAAACCTGCGGCAGGCCTTCGCGCAGCATTACGCGCGCGCATTCGCGTGCGCCATAGAGCATGGTGGTCGCTTCGGTGTGATGGTTGAGGGCCTTGTCGGACCAGTAGTCCATGATCATGGCAAGGTCGAAATAATTGGAGCCGATGATGCCGCCCTTGCCGGCGACGTAATCTGCGGTTTGCAGGCCTTCTTCAATGTGGCGCCGGCCGTAAATCACAGCGGCCGCGCCGTCAGACAGCGTCACCGGCGCCGCACCCGAGGGGCCGGCGAGGCATTTTTGCAGGCCGCCGGTGACGGCGTCAATTTCCCAGGCGTCGACGGGCAGGGGCGTGCCGCCGATCGAGGCGGTGGCATCCACCTGCAGCAGCACGCCGTGGCGGCGGCAGATCTTGCCGATCTCGGCCAGCGGTTGCAGCATGGTGGTGGAGGTGTCGCCCTGGCACAAGGCCAGCAGGCGCGGCGAGTGCTGCTTGATCGCCGCCTCGATGGCCTCGGGCGTGAACACCGTGCCCCACGCGCATTCGATCAGGCGCACATCGGCGCCGATGCGTCGCGCGATTTCGGTTTTCAGCTGGCCGAAGCGGCCGAAACTGGCCACCAGCACGCGCTCCCCGCGTTCGACCAAAGAGCCCATCACCGCTTCGATGGCCGAGCGTGCGGTACCGTCGATGATGAAAGTCCATTCGTTGCGTGTTTCAAACACGCCACGGTACAGCGCCATCGTCTCCTTCATGTAACGGCGGAATTGCGGGTCGAACTGCCCCAGCAACTGGGCCGACATGGCTCGGAGCACGCGCGGATCGGCATTGATGGGGCCGGGGCCCATGAGCAGGCGCGGCAGCGGATCGATATCGTCGTAGAGGTTCATGGTTTAATTTATGCGCTTGTGTTGTTGCTTCGTTGATGGTCTGCTAATTGAGGATTGGAAGCGCGACCGAAGTGTGATTGTATAGCGGCGTGCGCAGGTGCGCCGCATGGCAGAATACGGGCTCAACGGAGAACAGATATGAGCAAAGAAATTGCAACGCTGGCCGGAGGCTGCTTGTGGTGCCTTGAGGCGGTCTATGACGAAATCAAGGGTGTGGACGCGGTCGAGTCCGGTTATATGGGGGGAAAAAATGCCAACCCGACCTATGAACAGGTCTGCGGCGGGCAGACCGGGCACGCCGAGGTGATCCAGATCAGCTTTGATCCGCAGGCGGTGAGTTTTCGCGAGTTGCTGGAAGTGTTTTTTGTCATCCACGACCCGACCACACTGAACCGGCAGGGCAATGACGCCGGTACGCAGTACCGTTCGGCCATTTTTTACCATTCGCCCGTGCAGCAGTCCCTGGCGCAGGACGTGATTTCGAAGCTTACTGCGGAAAAACTCTGGCATGACCCCGTTGTGACCGAGGTGGTTCCGGCGGAAACCTTTTACGTTGCCGAGACCTATCATCAGGAATACTACGTGCGCAATCCGCAGCAGTCTTACTGCGCCTTCGTTGTCGCGCCCAAGGTCGCCAAGTTCCGCAAACACTTCGTCGAGCACCTGAAAAAATAGCCGTAGCTGCAGGCCCGGTCAGGTTCTACCCAGCTTTTCGAGAATGCGTTTGGCCAGCTTGGCCATCGACAGCGGCGAACTGCCTTCGGCCTTGTTGTTGGCCGTGACAAAGGCCGCTTGCCCGGCGGTGACGGCGTTCGCGCAGGCGTCGGCCAGGCCTTCGCGGGATTGCGGGTCTTCGTCCACAAGGCGGTTGAACGGACGGTAATGCGCCTTCGCCTCCTCGTAGGCGTAAGCGGCGTGCAGGTTCCAGCGCGCCACCAGCGCACCGGGGGCAAGGCCCTCTAGCGCCGCAAGTTGCTCGGCCACACCGGGCATGCGCGGGTTGATGCCGATGCAGTAGCGGGCGTTGTTGTCGTTGAGCGCGGCCGCAAGCTGCGGCGTCAGCAGGGACGGATCGCGCAACTCCACCGCATACAAGGGGCCGCGCGGCAGCCGGGCGAGAAAGGCATGCAGTCGGTCGGCAAAGCGGTCCGGTTGCGCCGCGGCGGCCTTGCCCATGGGCGAAAACTGAAACACCAGCGGACCGGCTTTGTCGCCCAGGCCGGCGCTGCACGGTGCGATGAATTGTTCGATGACATGCGCGGCGTCGAGAAAGCGCGGGTTGTCCCCGGCGATGCGGCCGCCCGCGCCGCGGATATGGGCATCGGTGCAGGTGTTGGTGGCTTTGGTGATGAAGCGAAATGGCGCCGGCACCTGTGCCGCGTAAGCGGCGTATTGGGCTTCGGCAAGCGGCGCGTAAAAGCTACGGTCTATGCCGACAGTGCGAAACAGCGGGTGTCGTCCATAGGCGAGGAGGCCGCGTTTTGACAGCAAGGACTCGGGCAGGGATTCTGCGTAGACCAGACCTGCCCAGCCTGGAAAGGCCCAGGACGAGGTTCCCAGATGCAGACCCGCAGGCATGGCCGCCCCTAACGCCCTTGTCTCGGCGTCGAGCACCGCAGGCGCGGGCTCGCGCGCGGCATTTTTTGGCGGCGGCGCTTCGTCTGCGCCGAAAAGGGAAAGCTGATCGGTCATGGCGGAATGGTGGCCAGGGTGTGCCAAGTGTAGGCGGGGTGCGAGGGTTCCGCTGTTTCGGTCGGGCTTGGGGTATCCGGCGGTATGAATCGCTTCGCGGTCTTGCCAGCCGGATGGGTGAAATGAAACAGGGCGGCTGTCGCCGCCCTGCAGTGTGTTGCCGGCGGGCCGGCTGGCTGACGTTAAGGAGTTATTTCTTTTTCTCTTCTTTTTTCATATCTTTCTTCTCTTCCCTGGAACCCTGCTTGGCGATGACCAGGTCCTTGATCGCCTCATAGGCGTCTTTGGGGATGATTTTCTTTTTCAGCAACTCATCCTTGCCCGAGTACGGACGGCTTTTTATGATGGCCTTGGCGCGCGCTTCGCCGATTTTTGGCAGTGTGGCGAGATCTTTTTCAGATGCGCTGTTGATGTCCATCAGTTCTTTTTTTGCTTCGGCCGGCTTGGCTGCCTCGCTTTTAGTGGCCTCGCTTTTGGGCGCTTCGGCTTTTGCCGCGGGGGCCTTGGTTGCGTCGGCCTTGGATTGGGCGAAGGCGGCGCCGGACACGGCGATGAGCAGGGCGAGGCTGAGGCTGGCGAGTTTATTCACGGGGTCTCCGGCAATGAAGTGAAGCTGGGATGGTGAGGCGAAAAAAAGCGCTGGCAGGCAAGAAATAAAAAATGCATCTTATTTAAACACAAGGCAAGGCGCGAACGGCAGCGCGGCTCAGGGGGCGAGGCGCTCGATGATCCAGCCATCGGCCTCGCGCCGGTAACGCAGGCGGTCGTGCAGGCGGCTGCGCCGCCCCTGCCAGAACTCCATTTCCGCCGGCACCAGGCGGTAGCCGCCCCAATGTGCTGGACGCGGCACCTTATCGCCGTACTGTTTGCCCTTTTGCTCGAAGCGCGATTCAAGCTCGGTACGGTCATGCAAGACCTGACTTTGCGGCGAAGCGTGGGCGCCGATTCTTGACAGCAGCGGACGGCTGGCGAAATACGCGTCCGACTCCGCGGCATCGACCTTTTCAATGTGCCCGTCTATGCGCACCTCGCGCTCCAGTTCGACCCAGAAAAACAGCAGGCCGGCAAGCGGGTTTGCTGCGAGTTCCAGCCCTTTGCGACTGCTGTAATTGGTGAAAAAGACAAAGCCGCGCGCATCGACGCCCTTGAGCAACACGATGCGCGCCGTCGGTTGCGCCCCGCCCCCGGCCACCGGCGCCGCGGTGGCCAGCGTCATGGCCGTTGGTTCGGGCAGCTTGGCACTCAGCGCCTCTTTCATCCACACCGAGAATTGTGCGAAAGGGTCGCGCAGCACGTCCTTCTCGTCCAGATTTTTAAGGGCGTAATCTTTGCGCAAGTCTGCGATATTCATATGGTTCCTGGCGGCTGTTGTTAGTTCGTCTGCGTGCTCACGGATGCGTGTGTGTGCCAATGGCCGGGGCCGGTGTTGACGTGAGCGTGGTCACAGCGGCCTCATGCAATTTTCCTCGGGTTGCCGGAAATGACCGGAAAACTCAGGGCTGGTGCCGATCGGGATCGGCGCCATGGGCATGGGTGTGGCGCGCCAGCCTTTGCTTCCTCGCGCAGGCAGGGGCCCGGTCGCACTACCCCGACGCGTTAGAATGGCGCCCATGAAAACCGTCATTGACTACGCTTTCGGCATCAGTGCCGTGGATTCGGACTATATCCGTCCGACATTGGATGCCATCCATATCGTGATCGAGGGCGGGCGCGCCGCCGTCATTGACACCGGCGCCAATCATTCGGTGCCGCGCGTGATCGCGGCGCTGGCCGCCAAGGGCATTGCGCCGCAGCAGGTCGACTGGGTCATTCTCACCCACATCCATCTTGACCACGCCGGGGGCGCCGGGCTGCTGATGCGTGAACTGCCCAATGCGCGGCTCGCGGTGCACCCGCGCGGCGCCCGCCACATGGCCGATCCGTCCAAGCTGATCGCCGGCGCGACGGCGGTCTATGGCGAGCAGGCGGTGCGCAAGCTCTATGGCGACATCCTGCCTGTGGACAAGGCGCGCATCGTCGAGACGCCGCACGAATTCTGTATCACGCTTGCCGGGCGCGAACTGGTTTTCTTTGATACGCCCGGTCACGCCCGCCATCATGTCGCCATTCTTGATCGAAAGTCCGGGCATGTCTTTGCCGGTGACGTGTTCGGCATTTCCTATCGTGAACTTGACGAGGACGGGCGCCAGTTCGTGTTCCCGACCTCAAGTCCGGTGCAGTTCGAGCCCGGGCCTTATCACCGCTCCATTGACATGATCGCGGCGCTTGCGCCCGATGTTGTTTACAACACCCATTACAGCGAATTGCGCGGCGTGCCCGAGAAGGCCGCCATCCTGCACCGGCTGGTTGATGCGCATGCCGAACTCGCGTTGCGCGAGAAGCATGCCGGCGCGGATCGCTATGAGCGTCTACATGCCGGCGTCAAGGCGCTGGCGCTTGCCGAGGCGCGGCGCTTCGGCTCGCGGCTTTCGGATGAAAAAATTCTCGACGTCTATGGCCTGGACATCGAACTCAACGCGCAGGGCCTGGGTTCCTGGCTGGATAGTACCGGCTGATTTGAGTTACGCCTCAAACGCGTATTGATCTGGCCGTGGTGAAATGCAGCTAAGCAGGCGGCGTATCGCTCACACGCGTGCGGCGCACATACCAGCTGCCGCCAGCCAGCAGCAAGGCCATGGAAAGGAATACCGGCGCCATGCCCAGGGCTGCGCCGAGAATGCCGAACATCAGCGGCATCGCCGTCTGGCTGAAGGTCACCAGGGTCGCGCGCACGCCGACCGCCTCGCCGGCGCGCCCGGCCGGCGCGGCGGTGTGGATGAGCGAGAGCACCATCGGCTGTGACATGCCCAGCCCCAGTCCCAGCGCAAAGGCAACCGGCAACAGGGTGGCAAAACTGTTGCTGAGCGGGAGCGACAGGAAGCAGGCGCAGGCGCAGAGCATCGACACGAGGATCAGCCGCCACGGCTTGTAGCGCCGGCTCAGTGCCGGCAGGAAAATGCGAATGCAAAAGGTCGCGGCCGCGAATGCGCCGAGGACGATGCCGATTTCCGAAGCGGACATGCCGATGCGCGAGCCGTAAAGCGGGATGGCGAAGGCAAAGGCGTCCCAGGCGATGGACAGCAGGCCGCTGGCGATGAACACGCGCTGCAGGCGTTTGTCCAGAAGCAGTTCGGCCAGGCTCACCTTGCGGTTGCGCGCGTCTTGCGGCTTGGGGCCCGGCGGTGCGAACTTGCTTGCCACCAGTGTCACCGCCGCCGGCAGCGCGCACAGGGCGAGCACCAGGAAGGTCCAGCGATGCCCGATCGAATCGATGGCAAAGCCGGCGAGCATCGGGCCGACGAACCCGGAGGTTGAAAAACACAGCGACAGCTTGTTGAAGTTGGCCGTGAGCTCGGACGGCTTGCCTATCACCCCGGCGGTGTTTTGCACGCTGATCATGTAAAAGGTGAAGGTCAGCCCGCTCAGCGCGCTGGCCAGGTAGAGCGCCGCCATGCCCGGCCAGGCCAGCGGCAGCAGCAGGAACAGCGCCAAGAGCGATGAGGAGAAAATCATCGGCTTGAGCACGCCGACCCGGTCGATCAGCCGGCCCACCGCCACCGAAAACAGCATCGGCAACAAGCCGTAGAGCGCTATCAGCAGGCCGACATCAAAGGCCGAGGCGTGCAGCTTGATGGCGTAGAGCGTCACGGCAACGCGGCTACCGACAAAGGCCGAGTGAACGAGGACCGACGAGAGCAGCAGAGGGCGCAGCAGGCGGGCTGTAGAGTTGGGCTCGGAGTGGGTCACGGCGTTGTGAAAAGCAGCGGGGAATGCATCATGGAGGCGGTTATTGTCGCGCAATTCGCCGGCAGCCGCCCTGCGGCCGCGGATCAGGGCAGGGTCAGCGACTGGAAAGGCGCACCAGACGGGCGTTTTGAGCCGGTTTGCTTTGGTTGTCATGCGATCCGTTGGCCGTATTCTCCAAATCCGAATCCGAATGCGGGCAATTTTCCGCGACTCTATGCCAAGACCGGGCACGCGCTGGTCACGGACGTTTCTCTAAAGCGCAAGCTGCGCAATTTTGTCGGTATGGCAAAGGATAAACAGCCCTTGTTCGAAATTTATGTCAAAGAAAAAGTCATCCTGAACCATCAACAAAAACGGGCTTATGGGGGGCATTGGGCGGGAAGATCTGCTCGCCGGCGATGACAAGAAGCGCAAGGGGGGCGATGCGGTGGACGATGTGCGGCTGTGGATGTGCCGCAACTTCTTTGACGTGCGAACGTTTGGAGCCGTCATGTCGACCGGCATCAACTGCGGCCAGGTGCAAAT
>CAMDRY010000134.1 GCA_945906975.1 Bordetella parapertussis
GCATGGGCGGCTATATCAGTTTTCCCGGTGGCATGATGGCCTCGTTGCTGAACCGGCCGCTGGTGGTGCATGAACAGAACTCTGTGGCCGGACTCGCCAACAAGGTGCTTGCCCGCGTCGCCGACCGTGTGCTGGCGGCTTTCCCCGGAACGCTGCCCAAGGCTTGCCTGACCGGCAACCCGGTGCGCGCCGAGATCACCGCCCTGGCCGAACCGGTGGCGCGCTTTGCCGGCCGCAGCGGGCCCTTGCAAGTGCTTGTTGTCGGCGGCAGCCTTGGTGCGCAGGCGCTCAACGACACCGTGCCGCGCGCGCTGGCGCTGATCGAGGCGGATGCGCGCACGCACGGTACGCAGGGTTTGCATGGTGTGCCGGTGACGCAGGTAACACACCAGGCGGGCGAGAAAAACATCGGCGCGCTGCGCGCCGCTTATGCCGCCGCGGGGGTCAGTGGGAATACCGTGGCCTTTATCGATGACATGGCCGGCGCTTACGCGCGGGCCGACCTGGTGATTTGCCGCGCCGGTGCCCTTACCGTTTCCGAGCTCGCGGCGGTGGGCGCGGCGAGCGTGCTGGTGCCTTACCCCTTTGCGGTTGATGACCACCAGACCGCAAATGCAAAACACCTCGCCGATGCCGGTGCCGCCTGGCTGGTTGCGCAGGACCGGTTCACGCCGGAACATCTGGCCGGATTGCTGCGCGAGCTTACGCGCGACAAGCTTCTCGCGATGGCGCAAAAAGCGCGCGCGTTGGCGCGACCAGACGCTACGCGTGATGTGGCGCAGATCTGCATGGACCTTGCGCGATGACATTTGTGGCGGAGAAAAATTTCCAACGCCCGCACTCCGCCGCCAAGGGCAGGTCGGTTTTACGCGCAAGCCCCGCCGCCCCTTTTTTTCCGGAGGCGCGATGAAGCATAAGGTCAAACGTTTGCACTTCGTCGGCATCGGCGGCAGCGGCATGAGCGGTATCGCCGAGGTGCTGCTCAACTTGGGCTACCAGGTCAGCGGCTCCGATCTTGCCGCCAACGGCGCGACAGAACGCCTGGCCGCGCTCGGCGCGCACATAACCATAGGCCACGCGGCCAAGAACGTCGAAGCCGCCGATGCGGTGGTGATCTCAACCGCGGTCAAGAGCGACAACCCCGAGGTCATCGCGGCGCGTACGCGGCGCATGCCGGTGGTGCCGCGCGCGCTGATGCTGGCTGAACTGATGCGCCTGAAACAGGGCATCGCTGTAGCCGGCACGCACGGCAAGACCACGACGACCAGCCTTGTTGCCAGCGTGCTGGCCGAGGGTGGACTCGATCCGACCTTTGTCATCGGCGGAAGGCTCACCAGCGCCGCATCCAATGCGCGCCTTGGCAGCGGCGAGTTCATCGTCGTCGAGGCGGATGAATCGGACGCCTCCTTCCTGCATTTGCAGCCGGTGGTGGCGGTGGTGACCAACATTGACGCCGACCACATGGAGACCTACCAGCACGATTTTGCCAAGCTGAAGCAGGCCTTCGTCGACTTTTTGCAGAACCTGCCGTTTTACGGCAGTGCCATCTTGTGCAGCGATGATGCGGCGGTGCGGGAGATCATGCCCTTCGTGTCCAAGCCGATCGTCACCTACGGCTTCAACAAGGACGCCATGGTGCGGGCCGAGGATGTGGTGCATGAGGGCGGCCGCATGCGCTTTCGCGCGCTGCGCGAGGGCACGGACGGTGCGCTGGATGTGACGCTCAACCTGCCCGGCGGGCACAACGTGTTGAACGCGCTGGCGGCGATTGCCGTGGCCACCGAACTGGGCGTGTCCGACAAGGCCATCGTCACCGCGCTCGGCGAGTTTCGCGGCGTAGGCCGGCGCTTCCAGCGCTATGGCGATATTGCCATCCCCGGCGGCAGCTTTACCCTGGTCGATGATTACGGCCATCACCCGGCCGAGATGCGCGCCACGCTGGACGCGGCCCGCGGCGCCTTTCCTGGCCACCGCTTGGTGCTCGCCTTCCAGCCGCATCGCTACACGCGTACGCGCGACCTGTTTGAGGATTTCGTTTCGGTGCTCTCATCGGTCGATGCGCTGCTGCTGGCCGAAGTGTACGCGGCGGGCGAATCGCCCATCGTCGCCGCTGATGGCAGGGCGTTGGTGCGCGCGGTGCGCGTCGCCGGCAAAGTCGAGCCCTTGTTCGTCAAGCAGATCGCCGACATGGCCGAGGCCATACGTACCCTCGCCAAGCCCGGCGACGTGGTGGTGACCATGGGCGCGGGCTCGATCGGCAGCATCGCTGCAAACCTCGCCGCGCAGGGCCTGGCGGGCCGGCAGGAACGGACGCAATGAATATGGCCGAACTGTCCAATCTGTCCAATCTAGCTATTGTGAACGCGGCCCTGCGGGGCAGCCTGCGCGCCAACGAGCCGATGTCCGGGCACGTTAGTTGGCGCGTTGGTGGCAAAGCTGCGCGCGCCTATGTTCCGGCGGACACGGAGGATCTGCTTTTGTTCCTGCGCGTATTGCCGGCCGACGAACCGGTGTTGTTTGCGGGCCTTGGCAGCAACCTGCTGGTGCGTGACGGCGGCTTTCGCGGCACGGTGGTGTTGATGCACACCTCGCATGGCGAGATCCGGATCGAAGACGGGCTGCTCTACGCGGAAGCGGGCGTGGCCTCGCCCAAGGTGGCGCGTTATGCCGCAACACACGGGTTCGAGGGGGCTGAATTTCTCGCCGGCGTGCCGGGCACCGTCGGCGGTGCACTGGCCATGAACGCAGGTTGCCACGGATCGGAAACCTGGCAGTTTGTCGAGCGCGTGCAGGTGATGACACGGCGCGGTGAGTTGCATGACCGCGCGCCGTCTGATTATGAAGTCGGCTATCGCCACGTTGCGCTTAGCCCGTCCGCTGTCACGGCGATAAGGCAGGGCGCCGATGAGTGGTTCAGCGCCGCGTGGTTCCGCTTCACGCCCGGTGACGGCGTGCGTGCGCGCGAGCGTATCAAGCAATTGCTGGCCAAGCGGATCGAATCGCAGCCGCTCAATCTGCCCAACGCCGGCTCGGTGTTCCGCAATCCGCAGGGTGACCATGCGGCGCGCCTGATCGAGGCCTGCGGTCTCAAGGGCTTTGCCATTGGCGGCGCGCGCATTTCCGAAAAGCACGCCAATTTCATTGTCACACCGGGCGGCCGGGCCAGCGCCGCGGACATCGAAAACCTGATTGAGCATGCGCGTGCCACGGTGCTTGCAAAACATGGCATAGCGCTGACGCCAGAAGTGCGCATTGTCGGAGAAAAAGCATGAGTGGATTCGGCAAGGTTGCCGTGTTGATGGGCGGACCGTCCTCCGAGCGAGAGATATCGCTGCTGTCGGGCAAGGCCGTGCTGGCGGCGTTGCAGGCGCGCGGCGTCGACGCCCACGCCTTCGACCCGGCGGAGCGCCCGTTGGCAGCGCTCTCTGCCGAAGGCTTCAAACGCGTGTTCATTGCGCTGCACGGGCGCTATGGCGAAGATGGCACAGTGCAGGGTGCGCTCGAGACGATGGCGATTCCCTACACCGGCAGTGGCGTGATGGCCTCGGCTCTGGCGATGGACAAGTGGCGGACCAAGATGATCTGGTTGCAGGTCGGGCTACCCACACCGCGTTATCTGGTCCTGACGGCGGAGGCGGACTGGAAACAGGTGGCGCGCGAAATCGGTCTGCCCCTGATCGTCAAGCCGGCGCGCGAGGGTTCGACCATCGGGATCAGCAAGGTCACGCGCATTGAGGATCTGTCCAAGGCCTACGCCGATGCGGCGCGCCACGATCCGCTGGTGCTGGCCGAGCAATTCATCGAAGGTCGCGAAGTCACCGTCTCTATCCTTGGCGGCCGGGCGCTGCCGGTGATTCGCATCGAGGCGCCTGGCGGTAACTACGATTACCAGAACAAGTATTTCTCCGACGACACGCGCTATTTCTGTCCGTCGGGACTGCCCTTCGAGCTGGAAAAAGGCATCCAATCTATTTCGCTCGAGGCGTTCCGCCTGCTCGACTGCCGTGGCTGGGGGCGCGCCGATCTGATGATCGATGCCGCCGGCAAGCCCTGGCTGCTCGAGATGAACACCTCGCCGGGTATGACCGCGCACAGCCTGGTGCCGATGGCCGCGCGCGAGGCCGGCCTGTCTTTCGAGGATCTGGTGATGGCGATACTGGAGAGCGCACATGTGGGATAACCCGCGCCTTCTCAACGGCATCAGCGCCGGCTTGCTCGTGGTGGCCGGCCTGCTGGTGTCGTGGGGGGCGTATTACTCGGTGGTGACCTCGCAGCTCTTTCCGCTGCGCGTGGTGCGCGTGCAGGCGGTGCAGGGCGAACTGACACGACTCACCGAGATGCAAATCGATGAGGCGCTGTCCGGGCGCGTCAGTGGCAATTTTTTCGGCATCGATCTTGACGGCGTGCGCATCAAACTGGGTGCTCTGCCCTGGGTGCGCAAGGTGGCTGTGCGCCGCTCCTGGCCCGATCGGCTTGATGTGTCGATCGAGGAGCACGTCGCGCTGGCGCGCTGGGGCGATGACCGCTTGGTCAATGTGCAGGGCGAGGTGTTCGACGGTGGTGGCGCAGATATGCGGGAGCGGCAGGCGTTGCCGCTGCTGTTCGGTCCGGCGGCCAGCGAGCGCCAGGTGACCGAGCGCTACCGCGTCTTCAAAACCATTCTTGCCCCGCTCGGCTCGGCACTGGAGCCGCGCCAGGTGTTGCTGTCGGGCCGCTACGCCTGGCGCTTGCGCCTTGCCAACGGCCTGGTGGTCGAACTCGGGCGCGAGGTGAGCCAGGAACCGGTGCCATCGCAGGGCGCGCAGGCGCCGGCGCCATTGCCGGTTACCGAGCGCCTCGCGCGCTTTGCCGCCATCTATCCGCAAACGCTGGGCAAGCTCCGCCGCCGGCTCGACTACGTTGATTTGCGATACCCCAACGGCTTCGCCTTGCGCGTGCCCGAAATTCTCAATCCCGATTCCGACCGGAAAGCCGCGCGCAAACGCGCATAGGGGAAGACAAAGAATGCAAACGGACAACGCCATGCATGAATGCCCGCTCGTACCCCCCCCCTCACCCCCGGCCCCTCTCGCGCAAGGGGCGAGGGGAGGCATCGGAGTCGCTGAGGCGACTTTCCACGTGACGACAACATGACAAAAGACAATCGCAATCTGATCGTCGGCCTCGACATCGGCACCTCCAAGGTGGTCGCCGTCGTTGCCGAACTTATGCCCGACGGACGCCTCGAGGTGATAGGCATGGGCAATCATGAATCACGCGGCCTGAAAAAAGGCGTGGTGGTCAATATCGAATCGACGGTCAGCGCCATCCAGCGCGCGCTCGAAGAGGCCGAGTTGATGGCCGGCGTGCGTATCCAGCGCGTCTACACCGGCATCGCCGGCAGCCACATCAAGAGCTTTAACGGCAACGGCATGGTGCCTATCAAGGACAAGGAAGTGTCCTCCATCGACGTCAATCGCGTGATCGAAACCGCGCGCGCCATGCCCATCCCCACCGACCAGCAGGTGTTGCACATCCTGACGCAGGAGTTCATCGTTGACGGTCAGGATGGCATCAAGGAGCCGCTGGGCATGTCCGGCGTGCGCCTCGAGGTCAAGGTGCATATCGTCACCGGCGCGGTGAGCGCCGCGCAGAACATCGTCAAGTGCGTGCGTCGTTGCGGCCTGGAGGTGAGCGACCTCATCCTGCAACCGCTGGCGTCGAGCCTGGCGGTGCTGTCCGAGGACGAAAAGGAGCTTGGCGTTTGCCTCGTGGACATCGGCGGCGGAACCACCGACCTGGCGATATTCCGCGAGGGCGCGATCCGCCACACTGCGGTGCTGCCCATCGCCGGCGACCAGATCACCAGCGATATCGCCATGGCCCTGCGCACCCCGACGCCCGAGGCCGAGGAAATTAAAATTCGTTACGGCTGCGCGCTGCGCCAGCTCGCCGACCCGAATGAAATGGTCGAGGTGCCCGGTCTTGGCGACCGCGGCCCGCGCCAGCTTTCGCGCCAGACCCTGGCCGAGGTGATAGAGCCGCGCGTCGAGGAACTTTACTCGCTGGTGCGCGAGGAGTTGCAGCGCTCGGGTTATCTCGAACTGCTGTCATCGGGCATCGTCCTCACCGGCGGTTCATCGACCATGCTCGGTATGGTCGAACTCGGGGAGGAAATCTTTCACATGCCGGTGCGCATGGGGGTGCCGCGCTACCAGGGCGGGCTCGCGCACGTGGTGCGCAACCCTCGTTACGCGACGGTCGTCGGCCTGCTGCTCGAGGGGGTCACGCAGACGCAGCGCGGCATCGTGTCGCGCCAGGGCAGCTCGATGAAGCAAGTCATGTCAAGGATGAGGGAATGGTTCCAGAAAAATTTTTGAGCTTTTAAATTAAAGGTAAATGTTTTTTTCTTGATGTTCTTTTTTTGTATTTTCCCGGAAGAAGGAGGCAGGCATGTTTGAAATCGTCGAAGCACAACAAGGTGGAACCATCATCAAGGTAGTGGGCGTGGGCGGCGCGGGCGGCAATTGCGTCGATCACATGATTCGCAGCGGAGTGCAGGGCGTGGAGTTCATTGCCGCCAACACCGATGCGCAGGCACTGATCCACGGTCTGGCAAAAAACCAGATACAACTCGGTGCCACGGGGCTTGGCGCGGGTGCCAAGCCCGAGGCGGGTCGCGCCGCCGCGCTGGAGCAACGCGACCAGATCGCAGAGATGCTTGCCGGTGCGCATATGGTGTTCATCACCGCGGGCATGGGCGGGGGAACCGGAACGGGCGCCGCGCCTGTGGTGGCCGAAGTGGCAAAGGAAATGGGCATCCTCACGGTTGCAGTCGTTACCAAGCCCTTCTCCTTCGAGGGTACGAGGCGCATGCAGTCGGCCGAGCTTGGCATCGCCGAGTTGTCGCAGTTCGTCGATTCGGCCATCGTTATCCTTAACGAAAAACTCGAACAGGAACTGGGCGACGATATCTCGATGGAAGACGCCTTCTCCGCCGCGGACAACGTGCTTAAAAACGCGGTCGGCGGCATCTCCGAGATCATCAACGTCAAGGGCATGATCAACGTCGACTTCCAGGACGTGCGCACGGTCATGGCTGAACAGGGCATGGCGATGATGGGGTCGGGCACGGCCGGTGGTGTCGATCGCGCCCGCATCGCGGCGGAGCAGGCTGTCGCCAGCCCCTTGCTCGAGGGTGTGAACCTGTCGGGCGCGCGCGGTGTGGTGGTTAATATCACCGCCAACAAGTCCAGCCTGAAAATGCGCGAAACCAAGGAGGTGCTCAACACCATCCGCAGCTTTGCCGCCGAGGACGCGACGATTATTTTCGGCACCGTCTACGATGAGAACATGGGCGACGAATTGCGTGTGACGGTGGTGGCAACGGGCCTGGGGCAGTTGAACGCCTCGCGCATGCCAAAACCGCAACTGGTGGTGTCGCAAAAAACCGGTACTGACAATATGGGCCTAAGCAACATCGACTACGCTTCGCTTGAGGCGATGCCCGCCGTCATGCGCAAGCGTGACCGCGCATCAACCATCGAGGCCTTGCAGCAAAGCGGCATGCCGACGCTGGACATTCCGGCCTTCCTGCGCAAGCAGGCGGACTAGGTTTGGGCGTCGCTGCAGCCGGTTTGTCGAGGCTGCATTGGTGAGAACGGGGAGGGCGCCGGTTGCCATCCGGGACAGCTGGCGCATCCCTGTGATGTTTGTTACGCAGTATTTTCTGCGCGAAGCCTGACTTGCTTGGGCGCATGTTTTCGGCATGGTCCGGCGCCGATCCGCCGGACGCGCCGCGCAAACAGGTTGCCGCGGAAATCGCCATGCGGCTGCGCGTACTTAAGCGGTGAGCGGGTGCTTACATTGCGTTGGTTGCGCCACACGCTGCGGCGCTATCTCCTTGAGTCTGCGATATAATGCGCATCGGCGTGAAAGCGTGCCAAAGCGATTGCGCCGCGGGCGCG
>CAMDRY010000135.1 GCA_945906975.1 Bordetella parapertussis
CTTGCAATGCTATGGCGCTATCCTATCAAAAATTCGCTGCGCGCATTGTAGTCCGCCGGAGGGCCCGGCTTTGGCGTTGGGACGCATGGTAAAATTTTAATCCTGCAAGTACCTTACCGTGTCCATCTGGACTTTGCGTCCACCGTTCAGGCTCACCCCATGCCCTACGTCATTACCGAGAGTTGCATCAAATGCAAGTACACCGATTGCGTCGATGTCTGTCCGGTCGATTGCGTTCGCGAGGGGCCCAATATGCTGGTCATCGACCCCGATGAATGCATTGATTGCACTTTGTGCGTGGCTGAATGCCCGGTCGAGGCGATTTTTGCCGAGGATGACGTGCCTCCGGCGCAGCGCCCCTTTATCGCCCTCAATGCCGAACTTTCGCGCGCCTGGAAGCCGATAATCGAGCGCAAACCCGCGCCGGCTGATGCCGATGAGTGGGTCAAGGTGACGGACAAGGCGAAGCTGTTGGAAAAGTAGGAAGTCCAACAAGCTAACTACTAGGTTGTCATTGCGAGGCGCAAGGGCGATGCCCCGAAGGTAATCCCCGGAGGGGACGAAGCAATCTTGTCGTATTGCACCGGCTTCACGCTAGCGGCGAGATTGCTGCGCTCGCAATGACAGCTGTTAGGGCAGCTTTACTCCTTGGCGATGGTGTTTACCAAGACGCCGACCTGGCTCAACTCGATTTCCACCTTGTCGCCGGCTTTCATCCACACCGGTGGTTCGCGCCGCGCACCGACGCCACCCGGCGTGCCGGTGACGATCACATCGCCCGGCTGCAGACTGATAAAGGTCGAGATGTACTTGATCAGCACCGGAATGCTGAAAATCATGTGCTTGGTGGTCGAGTGCTGCATCACCGTGCCGTTGAGGCGTGTTTCGATGGACAGCTCGGCGTCATCGGCGATCTCGTCGCGTGTCACCATCCAAGGGCCAAAGCCGCCGGTCTTGCTGAAGTTCTTGCCCGCCGTCCACTGGATGGTGTGGCGCTGCCAGTCGCGCACCGAGCCATCGTTGTAAGGCGCGTAACCGGCGATGTGCGACCAGGAATCCTTCTCCGAGATGCGGCGTCCGGCCTTGCCGATGATCACGGCGATCTCGCACTCGTAATCGAGGTGCGTGGACTCGGGTGGCAGGATGATGGGCTGGTTGTGGCCGACCTGCGATTCCGCGAAGCGCACAAACAGCGCCGGGTTCTCGGTGTTGTCGCGTTTGGTTTCCTTGACGTGGTCCTGATAATTCAGGCCGACACAAATGATCTTGCCCGGATCGGGTACGACCGGCAGGTAGGTGATCTCGGCAAGCGTCGCATCGGCGGCACGGCCGGCGGCGAAGCTCTTTACCTTGTCGATGCCGTTGGCCTCAAGCGCGGCGCGCAGCGTCGGGAACAGCGAGCTGCAATCGACCACGCCTTTGTCGGTGGCGACACCCCAGGTGGCTTTGTTCTTGAGCGAATAACTGAGCAGTTTCATTGAAAATTCTCCAGACGATAATTCGATAGACGATGTGGCGTTGTAGTGTGACGTTTTAGTGTTGCGTTTTAGTGTTGCGTTTGCGTGCTGCGTTCGGGCTTGCGTACGATGTTTAGTTTCGGGCTCGCCGGCGCTCTGGCGCGTGACCAGATTCGGCTTGCGCAAGGGCGCTTATTGTGACGGTAAAGGGCGCGTATTGTAATGTGTAAGGGCAATAATCAGCGCCGGATGCGAGTTTAGATCCCCCGGGCTAAGCCCATGCCGGGCTTTTTCCCGCAATCCATGCCTCGCCTTGGGCATAGACCTTCTGCAGCGGGGCGCTGTCGTTGGTTGGCAGGTCGGGCGACACGGTAAAGCCCTGACTGGACAGCGAATAGGCGAGATGGCGGTAGGGCGGCGGAAAGCCGGCGAGTTTGTTTGCATCGAAGGGGACCCGCGTGCCCGCCACCACCGGGTCGACGCGATCTTTCTCGTAAATCGCCTCGCGCCGCAGGATGCGCCACACGCCGGCCCGCCGCTCGACCAGATCAAAAAAGCGGCCGTAGGCCACAGTGTCGACCTCAATGTCGTGCACCACCGAGCGTCCCATGATCATGACATTGGTCTCTGACAGCGCGCGATCGCCTTCAAGGCGGATCAGCGATCCGCCGATCCAGTGCTTGGAGCCGGTGCGGCGTTTGCGCATCTCGATGGACGCGGCGACAAAGTCCGTGAACAGGCCGTGGAACCAGGTGACATTGATGGTGCCCTCGGGGTGAAACGCCGTGCGCAACTCGTCCCAGCGCGCCTGGTCGCGCCAGAAGCCCCAGTTGTGCATCAATTCGCTGATTTGCTGGCGGCTTTCAGATTGGTTCATGAATTTCCCTGTTCAATCGAGTCGTGCGCCTGTCGCGCGGACGATCACGGCATAAGTTGCGGTGTCATCGCGAATGCGCTGTGCCAGTTGCTCCGAAGTGCTGCCCAAATCATCAAAGCCCTGGCTGGCCATGCGCGATTTTATGTCCGGCAGGGCGAGCGCCTTGCGCAATTCGCTGTTGAGCCGGTCGATAATGTCGCGCGGCGTTTTCGCCGGCGCGACAAATGCGACCCATGTGACGGCACTGAAGTCCTTGAGGCCGGTGGCCTCAGTCACGGTCGGAACGTCGGGAAAGCCCGCGGTGCGGGACGCGCTGGTAACTGCCAGTGCGCGCAGCTGTCCTTGCTCGACCAGGCCTTTGACCGACCCCATGCCGAGCATGACGGTGGCGATCTCGCCCGAAAGGATGCCAGGCATGACCTGGGTGCTCCCTTTGAACGGGACGTGGAGGATCTCTGCGCCCACCGCTGTTTTGAGCTGCTCCATGAAAAGATGCGTCGGGCTGCCATTTCCGGTCGAGGCGTAGCTGACGCCGCCCGGTTTGGCCTTGGCTGCGGCGAGCAAGTCGCCGAGTGTCTTGTATGGACCCTTCGCACTCGTCAGCACGTAAAACGGCGTTGAGTATGCGATGGTGATCGGGACGAAATCGTTTTCCGGATCGTAGGGCAGGGCCTTGTACAGGCTGCGGTTGATGGCGAGCTGGCCGATGTCGGCGAATGCGATGGTGTAGCCGTCCGGCGGCGACTTTGCCACCGATTCGAGTGCGATCAGACCATTGGCCCCGGCACGGTTCTCGACAATAAACTGCTGTTTCATGGACAGCGACAGCTTTTCGGTCAGTGAACGTGCGACAAGATCCGGTCCGGTGCCGGCCAGAAAGGGCAGCACCACGCGCACCGGCTTTTGCGGATACGTCTGCGCTTGCAGCGGCGGCGCGAACGAGGAGGCGAGCAAGCCCGCCAGCGCTATGATCAGGCCGGTGAGGCGACGTTTCATCAATCGAGCTTCACGCCGGCGCGACTGATGACGGCTTTCCAGCGCGCCTGGTCGGTCTTGATGAAGGCGCTGAACTCGGCCGGCGTGCTGCCCACCGGGTCGCCGCCAAAACTGCGCCATTGTTCGATGAAGTCGGGTGCCTTGACGCCTTGCGCCACCGCGGCGCCGACCTTGTTCAAGATGGCCTGCGGCGTGCCCGCTGGCGCGAACAGCCCCAGCCAGGCCACCGGCTCGAACTCGGCCATGCCAAGTTCCGTGAAGGTCGGTACGTCGGGAAAGTTCGTGTGGCGCGTAGCGCCGCTTATGGCGAGCACCTTCAGTTTTCCGGCCTTGATGTTGCCAACCGCGGCGGGCATGCCGTCGAACATCAGCTGCACCTGCCCGGCCATCAGGTCGGCGTAGGGGCTGTTGGTGTTGTAAGCGATAAATTTCATTTTCGCGCCCGACACGTTGGTGAACCATTCGCCCGATAGGTGCGAATAGGTGCCGATGCCCTGGGTCGCCGCGTTGAGCAGGTCGGGCTGGGCCTTGGCCAGGGCGATCAGTTCACGCCCGTCCTTGGCCGGCACCGAGGGGTGGGCCATCATGCCGGTGCGCAGCACGCCGACCAGGCTCACCGGGGCGAAGTCGCGCTCGGCGTTATAGGGCAGCTTGGAATAGACATAGGGTTGGATGGAGATGGTACTGGTGAACCCCATGTACAGCGTGTAGCCGTCGGGTGTTGATTTGGCGGCGTAGTCGGTGCCGATCTGACCTGCCGCGCCAGGGCGGTTTTCTATCACCACGGCCTGGCCCAGGGCGGGGCCCATCTTGGCCGCGATCTGGCGTGCATTGGCGTCGGGGCCGGTGCCTGCGGGGAAGGGCACGATGATGCGTACGGGCTTGTTTGGGTAATCCTGTGCCAGCGTCGTGCCAGGCACCAGCGCGACCAGCAACGCGAGTCCGGCGAGCGCGGATAACAAGCTGCGTGCATGTTTCATAAAGCCTCCTTGGGTCTTGGTTGATGGTGCTGCGGTGTCGCCGCCTCCAGTTGTCTCTGGGGTGACTGTTGGGGTGACTGTTGTTTTTCAGGCCAGGCAAAGACACCAAGACCCGCGAATCTTCAGAATCGAATTTCAGCTTAAGTTGGGCTTGTTAAATTGTCAAATTATGATAAAAATAGGAAAAATTACAGAAATCAACGCTGCAGTGCTGCCCTGCATCGCCCGACGATGCTTTTGCGATGTTGCGCGGCCCCGCCCCACCTGCATAGTTCAGCTTGATCGTTCACCGCACTGTTCATCGCACCGTTCACAGGATTGAGACCCATGACCAACACGACTACTACGGTTACTACGGCTGCTACGGCTATTACGACTACCGCCCCGCTTGCTCCCGCTGTCGCCTTCAGCCATCTTGGTTTTTTTGTGCGCGATATCGCGCGCATGGAAGATTTCTACACCCGTGTCATCGGTTTTACCGTCACCGATCGCGGTGGCCTTGGCACCGTGCAACTGGTGTTTTTGTCGCGCGACCCCGAAGAGCATCACCAGGTGGTGCTCGCCAGCGGCCGCCCCGACGACCTGCGCTTCAACCTGATCAACCAGATTTCCTTTCGTGTCGAGGGCATCGCCGCATTGCGCCGCTTCAACGACATGCTGCTCGAAGAAGAGCGCGGCGGGCGCGTCAGCGAACTGCGGCCGGTCACCCACGGTAACGCCATCTCGATTTATTTCCGTGATCCCGAGGGTAATCGCATCGAACTTTTTTTTGACACGCCCTGGTACTGCGAGCAGCCGGTGCGTGAGGCCGTCGACTTCACCCATTCGGACGAGGAAATCATGCGTCACTGCGAGGCCGTCGCGCGCAGCCTGCCGCGCTTCATGCCGCGCGCGCAGTGGGTGGCCCAGATGAAGGCACGCATGGCCGGGCGCACGCATGGCTGAGAGCGTGGCCGCAAAGCGCGATCGCTGTGACGTCGCCATCGTCGGTTACGGCCCGGTTGGCGCCGCGCTCGCCAACCTGCTCGGGCAGGCCGGCTTGTCGGTGATGGTGTTCGAGCGTGATGCCGAGGTCTACGCACTGCCGCGCGCCATTCATTTCGACGGCGAGGTGATGCGCGTGTTCCATTCGATGGGGCTGGCCGAAGAGGTGGGCGCGGCCTCGCGCCCGGGCCTGACCGGCATGCACTTTGTCAACGCCGAAGGTGAAACGCTGCTCGTTCGCGGCGGCACCGCGGCGCGCGGCATGCACGGCGTCGCCAGCAATTATTATTTTCACCAGCCCGAGCTCGAGGCGGTGTTGCGCAGCGCCGCCGGGCGCTTCCCGAATGTAGAAGTGCGCCTGCGCCATGAAGTGTCCGCCATCGAGGAGAACCACGCCGGCGCGGTGTTGCGTGTGATGGAAACGGACACAGGGCGCACTAGCGAGGTCGAGGCCGGCTATGTCGTCGGCTGCGACGGCGCGCGCTCGCTGGTGCGCCGCTTGATGGGCTCGCCCATGACAGACCTTGGTTTGCGTCAGGCCTGGTTGGTGTTCGATGTCATGCTCAAACACAAGGTCGATCTGCCCGAATACACCGTGCAGCACTGCGACCCGGCGCGGCCGATGACCGCCTGCTACGTCACGGCGCAGCGCCGTCGCTGGGAAATCATGCTTTTGCCGGGCGAGGATCCGGCTGTCATCTCGCAACCGGAGAACGTCTGGCCGCTGGTGAGTCGCTGGATCACCCCCGCCGACGCCGAGCTCGAACGTGCTGCTGTCTACACCTTTCATTCGGTCATTGCCGAGGGCTGGCGCCGCGGTCGCCTGCTGCTAGCGGGAGACTCGGCCCACCAGACGCCGCCTTTTCTCGGGCAGGGCATGTGCGCCGGCATTCGCGATGTCGCCAACCTCGCCTGGAAGCTGGTGCTGGTGACGCGCGGCCTCGCCCGAGACAGCCTGCTCGACAGCTATGAGTCCGAGCGCAAGCCGCATGTGCATGCCTTCATCGATCTTGCGGTGCGTCTTGGCGACATCATCCAGACCACCGACCCTGTAGTGGCGGCTGAGCGGGACCGCAAATTCCGCGAAAGCGAGCCGGAAATTTTTGTCTATCCGGCGCCGATGCTCGGTGCCGGCGTGCATTCGGGCGTGGCGCCCGCCGGCGGCGTGTTTGGCCAACCCGCGCTCGCCGACGGCCGCCTGCTCGACGCGGCTATCGGCCTCAATTTTTCCGTCATCGGCGAGCGCGCGCTGCTTGAATCGGCCGGTGCGGCAACGCGCGCGATCTGGCAGCGCATCGGCGCAAGCCTGCTCGCCGATCCCGGCGGTGAACTGGGCGAATGGCTGCGCAGCAACAAGGCGCACGCGCTGATCCTGCGGCCTGATCGTTATATCGTCGGCATCGCCAATGACGCGGCCGCGCTAGCAGCGTTGAGCGCGACATTGCCGGTGGCGCCACCCGTCGCAAGCGCGATCCCGGCCTGAGCATGTCCAGCCTGTCGCGCATGCTGGCAGTGTTGGACCTGCTCACCGCAGAGGCGCCGGCGTGGACAGCCGAGGCGGTGGCGCAAAAGCTCGGTTGCTCGCTGCCCACCGCCTACCGCTATGTGCGCGAACTGGCCGCCGCCGGCCTGCTGCGCCGCGGCTCCGGCGGCACCTATGTGCTGGGCCCGCGCGCCATAGAACTCGATTACCAGATGCGCGTCACCGACCCGGTTCTGCTCGCCGGCAGGGGCGCCTTTCAGTCGCTGTGCGAGAGCACCGGTTGCGACGTCGTGCTCGCCAGCGTCTATGGCGATCGCGTCATCACCATCCACCAGTTGCAAGGCAGCGAGGGTGTCAGTGCCACCTATGGCCGCGGACGGCGCATGCCCTTGTTTCGCGGCATGCTGTCCAAGGTGTTGCTGGCGGCGATGCCGCGCGCGCAATTGCGCCGTCTCCACCGCTTGCACGAGGCCGAGGCGAGGAAGGAGGCGTTTGCAAAGGACTGGGACACGCTGCTCGCCAAGCTCAAGGCGATACGCAGCGCCGGGCATTGCGTCAGTTATGGTGAGCTCGATCCGGACCTGGTCGGCGTGGCGGTGCCGCTGGTCAGTCGCGAGCACGAGATAGAGGCCGCGCTGGGTCTCATCATCACGCGCAAGCGCTTCGCCATGACCGACCTCGAACGCATGTTGCAAGGGCTCAATGAAGCTGTGGTGCAAATAATCGCCGGACTCCCTGCAGCCGAGTCGACGCCCGGTGTGCCGGTAAAATCTGCGGTAACGAAACCCGCCGCTACGAATCCGACAGCAACAGAACACCACTGAACTTGCCGGCCTCTTGCGCCATCGCTCCGGCGTCGCGCAAGGAAACCCGGGCGCCATCGTGTTTTTGCCACACGATGTGCTGGAAACGCCCTATTGGCGCGGCTTTTCAGCCGGCTGAAAACCCGCACCAATAGGGCGTTTCCAGCATAGGCTGCCTGGCCGGGTACAGCCAGACCACGACTAAGGCCGCGGTCGACACAAAATGCACCCATGGCAGCACAGGCTCACCCTTTGAGCCTCCGGCCTTGTTAAAGTAGGCGCTCATGACTGCCGCCGCCCTTTTGCAACTGTCACCTATGCCACCTATGT
>CAMDRY010000136.1 GCA_945906975.1 Bordetella parapertussis
GAAACCACGGCCGACGCGCTGATCACCCTCAAAGAGGGGGAGTGCATGGGCGCGTGCGGAGATGCACCGGTGCTGCTGGTGAACAACAAGCGCATGTGCAGTTTCATGTCCCACGAAAAGCTCGATGCCCTTATCGCGGAGCTGAAGAAAAATGCTTGAGTACGGACCTGACGCGCTGATCATGAAGGGGCTGGACGGCTCCAACTGGCGCCTGAAGGATTATGAGGCGCGCGGCGGCTACCAGGCTTTGCGCAAGATCATGGCCGAAAAAATAACGCCGGACGCGGTGATCGCCGAGGTGAAAAAATCCGCTCTTCGCGGCCGTGGCGGCGCCGGCTTCCCGACCGGACTCAAATGGAGTTTCATGCCGCGGCAATTCCCCGGTGCGAAGTATCTGGTGTGCAACTCCGATGAGGGCGAGCCTGGCACGTTCAAGGATCGCGACATCATCCGTTACAACCCGCACATTCTCATCGAAGGGATGATTATCGGCGGCTTCGCCATGGGCATTGGTACCGGATACAACTATATCCATGGTGAAATCTGGGCTGATTACGAACGCTTTGAGGAGGCGCTGGACGAGGCCCGTGCGGCGGGTTACCTAGGCAAGGGCATCCTGGGCAGTGAATTCTCCTTTGATCTGTTTGCGCACCACGGCTACGGCGCATATATTTGCGGCGAGGAAACCGCGCTGCTCGAGTCGCTCGAGGGTAAAAAGGGCCAGCCTCGCTTCAAGCCGCCGTTCCCTGCAAGCTTCGGTCTTTATGGCAAGCCGACCACCATCAACAACACCGAGACATTCGCTGCGGTGCCTTGGATCATAAATAACGGCGGCGATGCCTTTCTTGCCCTTGGCAAACCCAATAATGGCGGGACAAAATTATTCTCGGTCTCGGGCCATGTCGCCCGCCCGGGCAACTACGAGGTGAAGCTCGGCACGCCGTTTGCGACTTTGCTGGAGATGGCGGGGGGGATGCGCGGAGGACGAAAATTCAAGGCCTGTATTCCCGGCGGCTCATCGATGCCCGTGCTTCCGGCCGCCGTGATGATGCAGACAGACATGGACTATGACTCCATTGCCAAGGCGGGTTCCATGCTCGGCTCCGGGGCGGTGATAGTGATGGATGAGTCCACCTGCATGGTCAAGGCCTTGCAACGCTTGTCATACTTTTATTTCGAAGAGTCTTGCGGACAGTGCACGCCCTGCCGCGAAGGAACAGGCTGGCTTTATCGTATTGTTCACCGTATCGAAAACGGGCAGGGGCGCCAGGAAGACCTCGACCTGTTGGTCAATGTCGCCGACAACATCGCCGGACGCACCATTTGCGCGCTGGGTGACGCGGCGGCGTTGCCGGTCAAGAGCTTCATCCAGCATTTTCGTGACGAATTCCAGTATCACATCGATAACAAGCGCTGCCTCGTCAGCGTACCCGGCGGGTATTCCACTCCGCACGGGGAACCCGTGAAGCACGCAGCCTAACCATGCTCAAGATCGAAATCGACGGCAAGCAGACCGAGGTGCAAAACGGTGCCACGGTGATGGATGCGGCCAATCAGCTGGATATTTACGTCCCGCACTTTTGTTATCACAAAAAGCTCTCGATCGCGGCGAACTGCCGCATGTGCCTGGTCCAGGTTGAAAAGGCACCCAAGCCCATGCCTGCCTGCGCCACGCCGGTTACCGATGGCATGAAGGTGCAGACAAACTCCGATTACGCAAAAAAAGCGCAAAAAGGCGTGATGGAGTTTTTGCTTATCAACCATCCCCTTGACTGCCCGATTTGCGACCAAGGCGGCGAGTGCCAGTTACAGGATCTTGCCGTGGGTTATGGCAAGAGTGCTTCGAGGTACAAGGAAGAAAAACGCGTCGTCTTCCACAAAAACATCGGGCCCTTGGTGTCTATGGAGGAAATGACCCGCTGCATCCACTGCACACGTTGCGTGCGCTTCGGCCAGGAAATCGCCGGGGTGATGGAACTGGGCATGATGGGCCGCGGTGAGCACGCCGAAATTGTGTCCTTTGTCGGCAAGACGGTCGACTCGGAACTGTCGGGCAACATGATCGATCTTTGCCCCGTAGGTGCGCTGACCTCCAAGCCTTTTCGATACAGCGCGCGGACCTGGGAATTATCGCGCCGCAAATCGGTGGCGCCGCACGACAGTCTGGGCTCCAACCTGGTAGTACAGGTCAAGCAGGACAAGGTGATGCGCGTATTGCCGCTGGAGAATGACGAACTGAACGAATGCTGGCTTTCAGACAAAGACCGTTTTTCCTATGAAGGCTTGAATACCGACCGCCTGACGCAGCCCATGCTCAAGCAAGGCGGCGCATGGCGTGAAGTCGACTGGCAGACGGCGCTGGAGTACGTCGCCAATGGTCTTAAGGACATAAAGGCCAATCACGGTGCGGCCGCCATCGGCGCGCTGTCCAGTCCGACGGCAACACTAGAAGAAATGGCGCTCTTGGGCAAACTGGTGCGCGGATTGGGCGGTGACAATATTGATTTTCGCCTCCGCCAAACCGATTTTTCTGGCGATGGCAGGCAGGCCGGTGTGCCTTGGATGGGGATGAATATTGCGGGCATCGCCGCGCTTGACCGGGTGCTGGTGGTTGGCTCCTTTCTGCGCAAGGACCATCCGCTGCTGGCCAACCGTCTGCGGCAGGCGGCCAAGGGCGGGACACAAATCAATGTAATCCATGCGACCGATGACAATCTGTTGATGCCGGTGCGCAACAAGGCGATCGTTCCGCCTCAGGATCTGCCCGGGGTTCTCGGGCAGGTGCTCAAGGCTGCCCTTGAGGCCAAGGGCAAGGCGGTACCGGCGGCGCTTGCAAATGTGAAGGTTTCCAGCGACGCGAAAGCCATCGCCGACAGCCTCGTCTCGGGCAAATGCGTAGCCTTGCTGCTCGGCAATTTTGCCGGCCAACATCCGCAAGCGGCGCAAATCAGGCTGCTGGCCCAAGAATTGTCGGCCACGCTCGATTGTTCTTTTGGGTTCACCGGTGAGGCCGCCAACACCGTTGGTGGTCACGTCGCTGCCTGTGTGCCATCGGCGGGCGGGCTAAACGCCTCGACAATGCTCGCCAAGTCGCTCAAAGCCTACGTGTTGCTTGGTGTGGAACCAGCGCTCGATTGTAACGACCCGGTTCAGGCCATGACCGCCATAAAGGGCGCTGACATGGTGGTAGCGATGACCGCGTTCCGGGGGCAGGCGGACGAATACGCCGATGTGCTACTGCCAGTTGCGCCGTTCACCGAAACCTCCGGCAGTTTCATCAACGCCGAAGGACGCCTGCAAAGTTTCAACGGTGTGGTGCGCCCACTGGGGGAAACACGGCCAGCCTGGAAAGTGTTGCGCGTCTTGGGCAACCTGCTCGACCTTCCCGGTTTCGACCACGACAGCAGCGAGACTGTCCGCGATGAATGTTGCAAGGCCGCCGATCTTCCCGCGCGCCTGAACAACAGCTTGAACGGCATGGCGTTGCAGGTGCCCGCCCCTGCAAACGGCTTACAGCGTATCGCCGATGTACCGATCTACTCGACCGATCCGCTGGTGCGCAGGGCAGAGTCGTTGCAACACACCGCCGACGCGGCGGCGCCTGCCGCGCGCATGAGCGCATCTCAACTGACCGCACTCGGCCTGACTGAGGGCCAGCAGGTCAGGGTGCGCCAAGGGAATGGCGAGGCGTTGCTGATCGCTCGCCTAGACAGCAGTGTGCCTGCCGGATGTGTTCGCGTGGCCTCGGCGCATGCGCTTACCGCAGGCCTCGGCGCGATGTTTGGTGCATTGAGCGTGGTGAAAGCGTGAACGAAATTATTCAGACCCTGTCTGGACTGTCCTCGGCGTGGTTCGGTCCCCATTGGGGGCCGGCGCTGTTCACGCTTGGCAAGACCCTGGTGCTGATCGCTTGCATCGTTGCGCCCATGTTCTTGTGCGTTGCCTACCTGACGCTTTGGGAGCGCAAGCTTATCGGTTGGATCCAGATTCGTATCGGTCCCAACCGGGTCGGCCCCTACGGCCTGCTCCAGCCCATCGCCGACGGCGTGAAACTGTTATTCAAGGAAATTATCCTTCCGACCAATGCCAGCAAGGGACTTTTCATCCTGGCGCCAATGGTCGGCCTGATGCCCGCCCTGGCGGCATGGGCGGTCATCCCTTTCAGCCCCGAGGTGGTGCTTGCGGACGTCAATGCCGGCCTGCTCTATATCATGGCGCTCACCTCCATCGGCGTTTACAGCGTCATCATTGCCGGTTGGGCATCCAATTCAAAATACGCCTTCCTTGGCGCCATGCGCTCGGCCGCCCAGATGGTCTCTTACGAGATCGCCATGGGTTTCGCGCTGGTCGTAGTTCTGATGGTCTCTGGCAGCCTCAACATCTCCGACATCGTTAACGCCCAGGCGAAAGGCCGTTTTGCTGACAGCGGACTGAATCTGCTGTCATGGAACTGGCTGCCCCTGTTGCCCATCTGCGTGGTCTACTTCATCTCCGGTGTGGCGGAAACCAATCGCGCCCCGTTTGACGTCGTAGAGGGCGAGTCTGAAATCGTCGCCGGTCACATGGTGGAATATTCGGGCATGACTTTCGCGCTGTTTTTCATGGCCGAGTACATGAACATGATCCTGCTGTCGACGCTGACGGTGATTATGTTCTTCGGCGGCTGGGTATCGCCGATTGATTCGCCGGTGTTTCACCTGATTCCGTCTTTCGGCTGGCTGTTTATCAAGGTGTTCTGTGTCGCATCGATGTTCCTCTGGATCCGCGCGACATTTCCGCGTTATCGCTACGACCAGATCATGCGACTGGGCTGGAAGATATTCATCCCGGTTACGCTGGTCTGGCTGGTCGTGATAGGTGCCTGGATGCAGACGCCTTGGAATATCTGGGGATAGGACAAGATGATGGTGCAAAATTTTTTCGCTAACACCCGTGATTTTTTCCGCTCCTTCCTGTTGCTTGAGTTGGCCCGTGGCATGGCGCTGACCGGCAGGCATTTGTTTGCACGCAAGATAACAGTGCAGTTCCCGGATGAGAAAACCCCGCAAAGCCCGCGCTTCCGCGGCCTTCACGCGCTGCGGCGTTACCCCAACGGGGAAGAGCGCTGCATCGCCTGCAAGCTTTGTGAGGCTGTTTGTCCGGCACTGGCCATCACAATCGAGTCAGAGCAGCGTGATGACGGCACCCGTCGGACGACGCGTTACGATATCGATCTGACCAAGTGCATTTTCTGCGGCTTTTGCGAGGAATCCTGCCCGGTCGACTCCATTGTCGAAACACGACTGTTCGAGTATCACGGCGAAAAGCGCGGCGATCTTTACTACACCAAGGACATGCTGCTCGCCGTTGGTGACAAGTATGAAGAACAGATTGCCCGCGACCGCGCCACAGACGCGGCGTACCGATAGAGCTCGGATGCCCAACCGATGAATTTTGAAACCCTGACCTTCTATTTTTTCGCAGCAATCATGCTGTTCTCGGCGCTGCGCGTGATTACCGCGCGCAATCCGGTGCACGCTGCGCTTTTCCTTGTGCTGGCGTTCTTTACCGCATCTGTCATCTGGATGCTGCTCAAGGCGGAGTTTCTGGCGATTGTGCTGGTTCTGGTTTATGTCGGGGCGGTGATGGTGCTGTTCCTGTTTGTGGTCATGATGCTTGACATCAATCTCGACCGCATGCGCGAGGGCTTCTGGAGCTATTTGCCCCTCGGTGCGACCGTAGGCTTGCTGATGATCGTCGAGATGGTGCTGGTTCTTAGCGGCCGCTATTTCGGACTCGCCGCTATGCCCGCGCCGCCGGATCCGGGCAAAGCGTATAGCAACACGCGTGAACTGGGCCGTGTCCTTTACACCGACTATATCTACGCGTTTGAGCTGGCCGGGGTGGTGTTGCTGGTGGCGATCATCGCGGCCATCGCCCTGACGCTGCGCCGGCGCAAGGACACCAAGGGTCAGGATCCTTCCAGGCAGGTCGCTGTAAAACGCGCCGACCGTGTGCGCATCGTGTCGATGCCCTCGGAAAAGAACGATTAGCCATGCCCAAAACAACACTATCGAATAACCAGGGAGCGACTGCGTGCTGTCCTTATCGCATTACCTGATTCTTTCCGCGGCGCTGTTCGCCATCAGCATTGTGGGCATATTCCTCAACCGGAAGAACGTCATCGTTCTTTTAATGGCGATCGAGTTGATGCTGCTCGCCGTCAACATGAACTTCATCGCTTTTTCACACTACTTGGGTGATCTCGCCGGGCAGGTGTTCGTGTTTTTCATCCTCACCGTCGCGGCCGCCGAGTCGGCGATCGGTCTCGCCATTCTTGTGGTTCTGTTCCGCAATCTCTCGACCATTGATGTCGAAGACCTTGACGGACTGAAGGGCTAGGCGTCGCGATCATGACTGACATGCAAAAGATCTATCTGCTCGCACCCTTGGCGCCCCTGGCAGGCGCGCTGGTCGCCGGCCTGTTCGGACGGCAGGTCGGACGGGCGGGGGCACACTGGGTAACCATCATTGGCGTGGCGATTTCGCTGCTGGCCTCGCTCGCCATATTTGCCGATGTACTCAAGGGCAATGTTTTCAACGGCTCGGTGTACACCTGGCTGACCTCGGGCGAAACCCGTTTTGAGATCGGATTTTTGATCGATCGACTGACGGCTTTGATGATGGTTGTGGTGACCTTTGTCTCCCTTATGGTGCACATCTACACCATAGGCTACATGGCGGAAGATCCGGGTTACCAGCGCTTTTTCTCCTATATCTCGCTGTTCACCTTCTCCATGCTGATGCTCGTGATGAGCAACAATTTTGTGCAACTGTTTTTCGGATGGGAGGCCGTCGGCGTTGTGTCCTACCTGCTGATCGGTTTCTGGTACACCCGGCCAACGGCGATTTACGCCAATCTCAAGGCATTCCTGGTCAATCGCGTTGGCGATTTTGGTTTCCTCATTGGCATTGGCCTGGTGCTTGCGTACTTCGGCACGCTCGATTACGCCGCAGTGTTCTCGCAGGCTGCGCAGTTCAAGAGCGCCACGATAGAGATCCTCCCGGGCTCGACCTGGATGCTCCTGACGGTGATTTGTATCTGCCTGTTCATCGGCGCAATGGGCAAATCGGCGCAGTTCCCGCTGCACGTATGGCTGCCCGATTCGATGGAAGGTCCGACACCGATTTCAGCACTGATTCATGCCGCGACCATGGTCACCGCGGGTATTTTCATGGTGGCGCGCATGTCACCGCTGTTCGAGTTGTCTGAAACCGCGCTGTCCTTTGTCATGATCATCGGTGCCATTACCGCGTTCTTCATGGCCCTGATCGCGCTGGTTGTCTATGACATCAAGCGCGTCGTGGCGTATTCGACTCTTTCACAACTGGGTTACATGACTGTGGCGCTTGGCGCCTCGGCGTATTCGGCGGCAATTTTCCACCTCATGACACACGCGTTTTTCAAGGCGGTGTTATTCCTCGGGGCGGGGTCCGTCATCATCGCCATGCACCATGAGCAGGACATGCGCAAAATGGGCGGGCTGCGCAAATACATGCCCATCACCTACCTTACGGTGCTCATCGGTGCGCTGGCAAACGCCGGCTTTCCGCCTTTCGCCGGATTCTTTTCCAAGGACACGATTATCGAGGCCGTGCATGCCTCCCATACGCCCGGAGCAGGTATCGCCTATGTGGCGGTGTTGCTTGGCGTGTTTGTCGGTGCAGTCTATTCCTTCCGTTTGGTGTTCTTCGCTTTTCACGGCAAGGAGCGCTTCGACACCTCCACCTCAGGTCACGGACAGGCTCATGGTGGGGGGCATGGTCACGATGACCATGGCCATGGCGTCCTTCCGCACGAATCACCCTGGGTGGTTTGGCTGCCCCTGGTGCTGCTG
>CAMDRY010000137.1 GCA_945906975.1 Bordetella parapertussis
GCCGGCTGGATCGCACATGTCATGGAGCAGCGACTGGCGGGTCATTTATTACGGCCAAGGGCGCGTTATGTCGCACCGGGATGATCGGATGCCCAAGAACACGATGGATTAAAACCCGCGCTGCAGCCGTATTCCTTGTAATCCACGACCCCTGGCAACTCACGAATCACAATCATGCTCTTCAGAATCACCGCCGGCACCTTATGTACCCTGCGTGCCCTATTTACCCTTTGTACATTTTGTACATTTTGTACACTAGGGGCGTCGATAGCGCTGCTTTTCGCCACGCCCACCCTCGCACAATCGTTGGCAGATTTGACCGACGCCACAAAAACGGTGGAGAGCGAAAATGAGATTCACATCATCGGCCACTACAACAACGGCGTCGGCACCTCCGATGCGGCCAGCCAGGGTTACATCACGCCCAAACTAATCGAGGCGCGGCCGATGCTGCGTCCGGGCGAGGTGCTCGAATATGTGCCCGGCGTAATCATCACCCAGCACAGCGGCGAAGGTAAAGCGAACCAGTACTTCCTGCGCGGGTTCAATCTCGACCACGGCACCGACTTTCGCACCTCGGTCGCCGGCATGCCCGTGAACATGCCCAGCCACGCGCACGGACAGGGCTATTCGGACCTCAACTTCCTGATCCCGGAACTGGTGTCGCGTATCGACTACATGAAAGGCCCCTACTTCGCCGAAGTGGGCGATTTCGCCTCGGCCGGTGCGGCGAACATCGAGTACTACACCAGCATGCCGAAAAACATCGCCGAGGCGAGTATCGGCAGCTTCGGCTACAAGCGCGCACTGATTGCAGGAACCCCTGCAGGCGCGCCTGCGGGCACGGCCGGGGCAGGCGCAAATGAAAACCGCTGGCTCTATGCCCTGGAGCTCTACCATAACGACGGACCTTGGCAGAACCCGTCGGACTACAAAAAGCTCAATGGCGTACTGCGTTACAGCCGCGGCACCAACGCCGACGGCATTACCGTTAGCGGCATGGCCTACACCGGCAAGTGGAATTCCACCGACCAGATTCCGCAACGCGCCGTCGATGCCGGCCTGGTGTCGCGCAACGGCGCGATTGACCCGACCGACGGTGGCAGCACCTCACGCTACAGCCTGTCCTTTGACCGCCACAAGGCCATCGACGGCGGGACCTTTCACTTTGACGCCTATGCAATCCGGTACCGTCTGAACCTGTTTTCAAATTTCACGTTTTTCAAGGACAACACCATCGCAGGCGACCAGTTTCAGCAATCGGACGAGCGCAGCATTTTCGGCGTCGAACCGAAGTGGGTGATCAACCACAAGCTGGGCGGCCTCTCCAGCGTGAGCAAGTTCGGGCTGCAATTACGACGCGATAACATCGGCCGCGTGGCCCTCTACGGCACCGCCGCGCAGCAGCAGACCAGCACGACACGCGAAGACAGGGTGCAGCAAACCGGTGTGGGCGTTTTTTACGAGAACAGCCTGCAATGGACCGACTGGCTGAAGACTGTGGCGGGCATGCGCAGCGATTTTTACCGCGCCGCTGTGCAAAGCAATCTTGCCGCCAATTCCGGGCAGGGCAGCGGCAACATCGCATCGCCCAAGCTCAATTTCATTTTCGGGCCATGGGCGGAAACGGAATATTTCCTGAATTTCGGCGAGGGCTTTCACAGCAACGATGCGCGCGGCACCACCCTCACCATCGACCCCAAAACCAACGCCGCGGCGAACAAGGTCGCGCCACTGGTTAAAACACGCGGCAGCGAAATCGGCGTGCGCAGCGAGGTCGTGCCCAAGCTGCAAAGCTCTCTTTCAATCTGGCGCATGAAGCTCGACTCGGAACTGCTGTTTATGGGCGATGCCGGCACCACCCGGGCGGGCCGCCCGAGCCGGCGCCAGGGCGCCGAATGGTCCAACCGCTACACACCCAAATCCTGGCTGATCGTCGACGCCGACCTCTCCGCATCCAAGGCTCAATTCAGCGATGACAATAGCGCGGGCAACCGCATACCGGGCTCGATCGACCAAGTCGCGTCCCTGGGCATCACCGCCACCGACCTGGGCCGCTGGTCGCTGGGCGGACACCTGCGCTACTTCGGTCCGCGTCCGCTGATCGAGGACAACACCCAGCGCTCGCAATCGACCATCACCACGTCACTGCGGGGCGGCTACAAGCTGGACGAGAAAATGCGCCTCAACTTCGACGTCTATAACCTGTTCAAGCGCCGCGCCAACGACATCGACTATTACTATTGCTCAAGGCTGCGCAGCGACCCCGCGGGCGCCACCTGCCGCGACGGCTCGTCCGGCGTGGACGACATTCATTTTCACCCGGTCGAACCGCGCAGCGTGCGCATTTCAATGATTTTTAATTACTGAGCCTGCTGCGCGCCGGCGGGAACAGCCGGGGGAGTGCCTGAAAACCCGCGCCAAATAAGGCTTTCCAGCCGGTATCGTCACCGCATCGGCTGGACTTGAGCGGGCGATGGGCGCTGCCTCGCGGCGGCCGTGACAAGGGCCTGAGGCGGATCGCTTCGTCAGCACGGATTCCCGGCAAGGCCGCAGGCCCACAACGGGGCAAACACCGGGGCGCAGGCGCGGCTGCTGGGCTAAAATGACGCTTTGTATTTTTGCGAACCACGGCTAATGGCCCAGACATCCCCGCTCGCCATACTTGGCGGCACATTCGACCCGATTCACACCGGACACCTGCGTTTTGCCGAAGAAGTGGCGACACTGCTCGAGATCGACGAACTGCGCCTGGTGCCGGCCGGCCAGCCGCCGCACCGCAGTCCGCCCTTGGTATCGCCGGAGCACCGCCTGGTGATGGCCCACCTTGCCACCTCGGGCAACCCGATCCTGCGCGTTGACGGCCGCGAAGTACACCGCACCGAACCAAGCTACACCGTCATCACGCTCGAGGAGATTCGCGCCGAAATCGGCGACCGGCCGCTGTGCGTGCTGCTGGGTGCCGACGCATTTTTCGGACTGCCCTACTGGCACCGTTGGCAGGACATTTTCAAACTTGCCCATATTGTGGTCGCCAGCCGCCCCGGTTACGAGCTGACCTCGACCCTGCCCATGGGCTTGCAACCGATCTGGGAGCAATCCTTCACCAGCCGAATCGGCGACCTTTCAACCAAGCCGGCCGGACTGATCTATCACCAAAAAATCACTTCGCTCGATATTTCCGCCAATCGCATCCGCGAATTAATCAAACAAGGCAAGAGCGCGCGTTACCTGCTACCCGAGTCCGTGCTCGAATACATCAACAAAAACAACCTATACCGCTAGGCCTGTTTAACACCAACCCAACACCAACCCAGCACCCATTCAAGGCATCCATTGGCCACCTCCAAACCCAGCAGCATTCTGAAACTCCAAAACGCCGTCGTCGAGGCGCTTGAGGACATCAAGGCACGCGATATCGTCGTGCTCAAGGTCGAGCACCTCAGTTCCATGTTCGATCGCGTCATCATCGCCACGGCCGAGTCGACCCGCCAAGTCAACGCCCTGGCCAATAACGTCCAGGTCAAGCTCAAGGAACTGGGCGCCAAAGTGCACGGCATCGAAGGCACCGCGAGTGGTGAGTGGGCGTTGGTTGATCTGGGCGACATTGTCGTTCACGTCATGCAACCGGCCGCGCGCGCGCTCTACAACCTCGAAGAGTTATGGGACCATCCGGCCGCGAAAGCGCGCAGCGCGGCGCCCAAAGCCCCGGCCAAACCAAAAGTCACCAAGTCCAAACCTGCCCGACCTGCCCGACCTACCCGACCTACCACGGCCGCGGCAGCGAAAAAGCGCAGCGCACCGCCTAAAAAAGCCAGTCCCCGCAGAAAATGAAACTCACCGTCGTCGCAGTCGGACACAAGATGCCCGGCTGGGTCGACGCGGCATTCGCCGATTACGCCAAGCGCCTGCCACGAAATTTCGCCTTTGCCCTGGTTGAAGTCCGACCCGAAGCGCGCAGTTCCGGCAAAAGCGTTCCACAGTTGCTGAGCGCCGAGGCGGCGCGCATCGAGGCGGCCACCCCCCAGGGCGCGGCCCGCGTGGTGTGTGATGAACATGGCGAAGACCTGACGACCATGCGCCTGTCCGAAAAACTCAGGCACTGGCAAGATTCGGCCACCGATATCGCCATGCTCATAGGCGGCCCGGATGGCCTCGCCAAATCGATCAAGGACAGCGCTCGCCTGAGTATCCGGCTGTCGAGTCTGACCTTGCCACACGGATTGGCCCGCGTGCTGCTCGTCGAACAAATCTACCGCGCCTGGTCGATTCTGCAAAGCCACCCCTACCATCGCGAGTAAGCGCAGAATCGGGAGTCGAGAATGGTAAATGGTAAAAAGGAAAGGGCGACCACCCCTGCGCAATACTGCGAGCACACCGCCAAGGGCGAATAAAGACCATTCCCCATTCACTATTCCCTATTCACTATTCCCTATTCACTATTCCCCATTCCCCATTCCCCATTCACTATTTCCCATTTGCCCAATTCCCCATGCCCTTCCCCCACATCTATCTGGCCTCACGCAGCCCGCGGCGGCGCGAACTGCTGGCGCAGATCGGCGTGCACTACCAGATGCTGCTCTTGCGCGAGCATCACGGGCGCGGCGCGGATATCAACGAAGACCCGCTGCCCGGAGAACTGCCCGAAGTCTATGTCAGGCGCGTATGCGCGCTCAAAGTCGCCAGCGCCTGGCAGCGCGTCACTGACCGAAAGCTGGCACCGCACCCGGTGCTTGCGGCCGACACCACCGTGTGTGTCGGCGACGCGATCCTCGCCAAGCCAGCCGACGACGCCGATGCGGCGCGGATGCTGCGCTTGCTCTCGGGCCGGGAACACCGCGTACTGAGCGCGGTGGCGCTGCAATCGGGCGACAGGCGTGTGCTCGCACTCAACGACAGCCAGGTGCGCTTCCGCGAGCTTGCCGACGCAGAGATCCGCGCGTACATCGCATCGGGCGAGCCCGCGGGAAAGGCCGGCGCTTACGGCATCCAGGGCCGCGCCGCGGCGTTCATCGCCACGCTGCGCGGCAGCTATTCGGGCGTGATGGGCCTGCCGCTTTTTGAAACTGCCCAATTGCTGAGGGAAATCCAGTCGTGAGCGAAGACATTCTCATCAATGTAACGCCGCAGGAAACACGCGTTGCGATCATGCAAAGCGGCGTGGTGCAGGAGTTGCACATCGAGCGTGCCGCCAACCGCGGCCTTGTCGGCAATATTTACATGGGCAAGGTCGTACGCGTCCTGCCCGGCATGCAATCGGCGTTTGTCGACGTTGGTCTTGAACGCGCCGCTTTTTTGCATGTGGCCGACATCTGGGAGGAGCGGTCCCAGGCAGATCGCGACGAGACCGCCCATCGAAACGGCCCGCCAACCAGACCAATCGAAAAAATCCTTGCCGAAGGCCAGCCGCTGATGGTTCAGGTGGTCAAGGATCCGCTCGGTGCCAAGGGGGCGCGGCTGTCGACCCAGGTTTCCATCGCCGGTCGCATGCTCGTCTACCTGCCGCAGGATGCGCATATCGGCATTTCGCAAAAGATCGGCAACGAAGTGGAACGCGAGGCCCTGCGCACGAGGCTCCGGGAACTGATCCCGCCGGAGGAGAAGGGCGGTTTCATCATACGCACCATGGCCGAAACCGCCTGCCGCGATGAGCTGGCAACCGATGTCGCCTACCTGCGCCGGCTGTGGCAGGACATCCGCAAAGGCTCTCAATCGGCCCCCGCCCCTTCGCTGCTCTATCAGGATCTCTCGCTGGCGCAGCGCGTGCTGCGCGACTTCGTCAACGATGCGACCAGATGCATCATGATCGATTCGCGCGAAAAATTTCAAAAACTGCAGGCATTTGCCGCCGACTACACGCAGGCGGCCTCGTCGCGACTGGAACACTATTCGGGCGAGCGGCCGCTGTTTGACCTGTACAACGTCGAGGATGAGATCGAACGGGCGCTCGGACGCCGCGTCGACCTGAAATCAGGCGGCTATCTCATCATCGACCAGACTGAAGCGATGACCACGGTCGACGTCAACACCGGCGGTTACGTCGGCGTGCGCAATTTTGACGACACCATTTTCAAGACCAACCTCGAAGCATCCCTGGTTATCGCGCGGCAACTGCGCCTGCGCAACCTTGGCGGCATCATCATCGTCGACTTCATCGACATGGACAACGAGGAGCATCGCAACGCCGTGCTGGCCGAACTGAACAAGGCCTTGTCGCGCGACCGCACCAAAATGACAGTGAGCGGCTTTACCGCGCTGGGGCTGGTGGAGATGACGCGCAAGCGCACCCGCGAAAGTCTTGCCCACGTGCTGTGCGAGCCCTGTGCCACCTGCGCCGGCCGCGGCGAAGTCAAAACTGCGCGCACCGTCTGTTACGAAGTACTGCGTGAAATTTTGCGCGAATCGCGCCAGTTCAGCGCACGGGAGTTCCGCGTGCTGGCGGCGCCCGCAGTAATCAATTTCCTGCATGACGAGGAATCACAGTCGCTGGCCATGCTCGAGGATTTCATCGGCAAACCGGTTTCCATGCAGGCCGAGACGAGTTATGCCCAGGAGCAGTTCGATATCGTACTAATGTAGGACATGACGCAAGGCTATCGGACAGGCACGCGACAACATGGAAAAGCACGGCAAACTCAGCGACAAAGAGGCCGCACTGATTGCATTGGCAAAGCGCGAAGTCGCCGCCAGCCGTAATGCGTCCGGCGCACAACCAACACCGCCCGCGCCGCCAGCGCAATCGGCCGGATCGGCGCCTCCGCCAAGACCCAGACAGTCTGCATCACCGGCTCCCGCCGTGCCGGTCACCGCCAAGCTGTCAGCGGGCCCGACTCGAGTTGACGCTGCCCTGGGATTGGACGAACAGATGGCACTGCTGATGGCCAAGGAGGCCACGAAAAACCGGCGTCGCCAAAAACGACTGTCGCTCTATCTGTTGATGATCCCGCTGGCTGTGCTTATCGCCGCCTTCATATGGGTGTTGTTCACCACCTTGCCGCGCTTACGCTAAGGCCCTTGGTCGGCGCCCTGCGCCAGCACATGATACTGGCACTGGTTGGCGGCCGAAATGGCGACAACAATCATCGCGCGCTCGGCCTTGGAGAGGCCGCCGTCTTTTTCCATCAACGCATCGTGATGGGCGAAAAACGCGCGAAATTCTTCCGGCCGCGTGCACATGCAAGAAACATATTCGGAACGCAACCGGATTTTTTCTGCACCGCCAGATTGCGCTCGCGGATGTCCGCGGCAAGGTCTTGGAGTCCGGGAAACGGATAGCGGCTGACTGCAGTCATACGAATGGAATAAGTTGGTGGCAGAATGTGTTTGCTAGTGAATTCTAGCCCAATCACGTAGTACGTCATCCTCGAAAAAGTCCATCACTCAGGAGAAATGCATGAACGACCGCGCAGACAGCATTACAGGTTTCAATAACCCCGACATGGATAGCTTGATCACCGAAGTCAAATTCACCCGGCGCAGTTTCATCGCATCGAGCATCGCCACCGGTTTTGCCCTTTCGGCCGGCCCGGCCGTGGCGCAAACGGCGATCATCACCGCGGCGGACGGCCTGGAAATCGGCGGCGCGCAAATTCCAGTTGCCGGGGGCAACATACCCACTTATTTCGCCGCGCCGAAAAAGGCCGGAAAGTACGCCACGGTCCTCGTCGTCCCGGAAATTTTCGGCATGCACGAATACCAGCGCGATATCTGCCGCCGCCTCGCCAAAGCGGGCTACTACGCCATCACCATGGATCCGTTCTTCCGCAGCGGCGACCTGTCCAAGATCGCCGACATCAAGGAGGTCATAGGCAAAGCCAACTCCCTCGAAGACAAGGTCATGCTGGCCGA